>NZ_PVBL01000032.1:0-69305 GCF_002968555.1 Neorhizobium sp. T6_25 | reverse complement strand
GGCGGAGCGAAAGGTCGATGCTCTATGGGATGCCGTCGGCGCCTTGATCCCCCGCTTCACACCGGCAGAATGCGCAAACTACTTCAGGGCTGCTGGATATGACCCGGATTGAACAGGATGTGCTCTAACTTCTCCAAAAATCGATCTTCAATATTTTTCTTTGAGATTATCTGTGAATATTTTGTTAGCATTAATTCCTTGAAGCGGGGACCAGCAATACGCTCGAAGGTCTTTCTTACCTCGAATATATCATTTGTATTTGCCATCCGAGTAAACTTGAACGTTGCCGTCTCAAGGACATCAGTTATTCGCTCTGGTGCTAGGTATTTATATAACGAGGCCGGAGGGGATATTTTACTCTCAGCAGTAGACATCTATTCTCCCCAAAACCGGCAAAGGAATCATCTCGCTATAGAATGCTCCGGGACAATTTTGGGAGCAAGTGTAAGATTGGCTGAAGCGCGGTCAGGTTGTCCAGCCGCCCTTCCGGAAGATCATGCGCTACTTCTAGCGCTTCGGTTACGGTCGAGCGCTCGCAATCCCACTCGATTATTTTGGCTGTCGCGGGGAAGAACATCCGCCGTGAGCGTGACAGCTCGCTCCATTCCGGCCGCCCCATAGCCTCCGATCCGCGAGACATATCAGGCGTTTCGCCGTCGAACGCTCCTGCGTGCCATCCATCATTCATCGAATCTTTTCCGCCACTTCGTCCCCGCTGCTCAACCCGTTCCTAAAATCGGTTCCGAACTGCCCGTCTGCGGATAGACGCTCGGGCGCAGCCTGGAGCACGAGGAGACAGGAATGGGGAAACATCATTTCAGACACGGCATCAACATGGGAGGCGCCGGCGGGTGCGCTCGGTGCCGGACGGCGAGCGTTCGCGGCGGGAGGGGATGATGCTGGATCTCGGACTTTCCCTGACCGGTCCCGGCACTTTTTCCATCGGCCGCGGTGAGCCGCCCGAAGACGACGGGTTCACCCTGATGGATGCCGAAGGCAACACGCTTGCCGACGCAGAAAACAATCAGCTCACCATCAGCCAACTCACGATCAGCCGATTCATCGGCCTGGAGGACTGACACGATGCCATCGCGCCAAATTCCGAAACTCTACATTCCCTCAGATGCCACCGAAGCGGCAATCCGGGCCGTACATGCGGCAGCGGTCGCGGCGGGCGGCGGCGGCACCATCCTGCTGCCGGATGCGATGATCACGCTCACGGAACCGCTCCCCGTCGCCTCCGGCATCGGTTACCAGGGCGTGCAGCCGGTGCTGAATTATCTCAACGACACCCTGCCGGACAGCGGATGGGATTTCGTCGGCGGCACCGTGCTCGCCGGCGACGGCTCGTTTCCGGCTTTTGCCGCCAATGACGCGGACCTTGGCTCGCCGTCCGCGACGATCACCGCCGATTGCATTACCGGCTGGCGGTGCGAGCATATCGGCTTTACCGGCTTCACACGCGCCATCAGCACCGGCGCGGTGAACAATATCGGCCTGCAGTTTTCCACCATCCACGATCTCTTCATCCGCGACTGCAGCGACTGGGGCATGTTCCTTGCCAATTTCATGCACACCGACGTTTCCCGGGTCTGGACGCATCTTTGCGAAAACGGCCAGTATTATGCATCGTTGCTGCCGGGCTCGACGCTGATGCCCGGAAACAGCCGCTTCGATTCGCTCTTCAATATCATTCCCGCCGATGGACGGGACAATCGGCTCTGCCGGGGTATCGTATTCGAGGCCGGCGGAGACGGCGCCCGTCTGAACGAGATTTATGCCGACCGCATCCAGAACAACGCCTTCAACCGGGCCGAACTTGTGGTGAGCGCGATTTTCTCCGACGGTTCGGCGAATATCGCCGTTGCTGACGGCAGCAAATTCCGGACGCGCATGCCGGTCGCATTCACGAGCAGCGATTACGGGATCACCGCCGGGCGGGTCCATGTCGTCAAGTCGGTGAGCGGCAATACGATACAGATCGGCAACGCCTTCACCTCCCCGGCCAGGATCGCGTCCGGCAGCGGCTCGCTGATGCTTTCGTCCTGGGGCATGCCCTGTTTCGAATTGAGCTCCCGCCACGAAGGCGCGTTCGTCTCCAACTCGCGCTTCCTCGGCGTGGATGCGGAAGGCGGCGCCGGCGCCGGGATTTACGTGGAGAACGCACAGGGCTGCGACCTCAACATCTCAGAAGTCTCCGGTGATAGGAATGCCGATATTGTCGGGCGCCGCGTGGGTTTCAGCCGCTTCTATAGCAGCAACACGGCGGTGACGGATTTCGACGCGGTCTCGGCCACCAGCCAATTTCACGGCGCGCGTGGAGTTGGTCGTCAAGCAATGTTGTCGGGTCTATGGACAGATCAGACCCGCGGCGGATTGGCCGCGTTCAACATTCGTGGCGATGCTTGGGAAAACCAAGGCGATCTGGAAGTCAGGGGCGGCAACAGCTTCATCTATCCCCGCTTCGGGATGGGAATGAAGTCGACGCTCAAGACTGCGAACACCGTGCTGCATCCGCTGGATGCCGGCCTCGTCACCTTCGAGGCCGCATCGGCGCTCGTCTGCACCCTGCCCGCGATCACGAATTCGTCGGATGCGTCCTCGCTGGTGGGATTGCCGTTTCATATCGTCAACGCCGGATCAGCGAATCTGACGGTCAATACCAACGGCACACAGCTCTTCAACAAAATCCCGGGCAAGACCGGCTATACGTTGAATGCCGGCGAAAGCCTGCTGGTGGTCGCCGCCGAAGGGGCGGGCTCGACGCTCTTCTGGGCCGCCTTCCCGAGTGTGGGCGTTGCCTGAACCGCTGTGCTTCACCGGCTGTCGCTTAAGAGCGGCAGTCCGGTCAATCGCGCCAGCGCCGCGCGCTTTTCCTCAAGCGTTTTAAGCGACCGGAGCGACCGGTCGAATTCCATGACCTTCGCGCCGACGAGGAACCGGTACCAGTAACCTTGCAGCACATGGTAGATCAGCCCTTCGCGGCCATCGAGGAAGCCGAGCTGGCCGACATAGCGGAACAGGAAATAACCGAGTGCAGCGACCTGAAACGGAAGCCGGTTATAGATCTGCTCTTTGATGCGCCGCTTGATGGAGGCCTGACGCGACGAGACGGCTCGCGAAAGGGCAGGTTGTTTGAAAATCAGGCCATGGCGCCGGCCGAGCACGTCAGTCGCTTCAAGGGTCGCATAGCTGTTGTGCTTCCCCGTGAAGAAGCTGAGATCGTTGAGATTGTGATCCGAGAACGGCGCGTCGAAAAGGACTATGCGGCCGCCCTTCACGACGATGTGCTCGTCCATCCAGCGGTCCTCGACATGTCCCTGCCCCCGCCGCCAGATGCGGGTGAGGATAAGCGGATACCGTCCGCCATGGCGGATCCAGCGTCCGAGAAAAATGTGTTTTCTCTTGAGGTTCACGCCTGCGACATCGGCAGCGAGAGTGGGAAGCTTGTCGGCGATCTCCACCGCCAGCTCGGGTTCGATCACCTCATCCGCATCGAGCCGCATGATCCAGTCGGCTGAGATCGGCGCATTGTCGAGCCCCCACTGAAACTGCCTGGAATAATTGATCCAGGGGTTGCCGAGCACGGTTGCGCCAAGTGAGCGGGCAATCTCGACCGTGCCGTCGGTCGAGAAACAATCGATGACGAAGACCTCGGACGCGAAGGGCGCGACGCTTTGCAGCGCGCGGGCGATGTGGCGTTCTTCGTTATAGGTGAGGATGAGGACGGCAAGGCTGGCCATTCGACGACGTGTCCCAATCAGGAGTTCAACCGCACCGGAAAGATGCCGGGCTTGTCCTGCTCGAAGCGCCGCCGCAATTTCCGGGCCGGGTTGCCAGCGTAGATCGTCCACGGATCGAGGTCGCGGAAGGTGACGGCGCGGGCGCCGAGCACCGCGCCCTCCCCGACAGTGACACCCGGCCCGACAAACGCTTCCGCCGCGATCCAGGCATTCGCGCCGACGACGATAGGTCTCGCAACCAGCTGGAAATTTGCATCGTCGACATCATGCGTGCCGGTGCACAGATGGGCGCCCTGGGAGACGATTGCGTGGGTGCGCAGTTCGATGCGATCCATGCAGTAACAGTTCACATCCCTTCCGAGACAGGAATACGCGGCCATGGCGAGGTTCGGCGGATACCAGACCTCGACGCCGGGATAAATCCGCGCCGTCCGGTCAATCCGGGCTCCGAAGCGCCGCAGCAGGAACCGGCGCCATGCAAACAGCGGCACCGGCGTCCAGCGGCCGCAAAGGCTCCAGACGAGGTTCCATGCAAGCCTGAACAGCCGATGCCCCAGCGGAAAACTCGGGGCTCCCAGCCGCGGATTGGAGGTCTTCGCGTCAAGCGGCTTCATGAAGGCCTCGTGCGGAGATGGAGTGCAGAATGGTGATGAGATCGCGGGCCGCCGCCTCGATGCGGAAATGCCGTTCGAAGCCCGCGCGGGCACGGGCGCGCATGGCGCTTTTGCCATCGTCGGAGAGCGAGAGCCATGACCGGAGCAGGCTTTCGATGCCCTCCGACGTGTCAGGCCCGACGAGGCCGCCGCCGCTTATTTGCACGTCACGCCAGATATTGACCTTGTCGGTCAGCAGGACCGGCGTTGCGCAGGCCATGGCTTCCGCGGCGACGATGCCGAAATTCTCCTGGTGCGACGGCAGGACAAAGGCCTCGGCAGCGCGGAAGGCGCCCCATTTGGCGTCGCCGGCCAGCATGCCCGGCCAATGGATGCGATCGGCGATGCCGGCCTTGGTGGCTTGGGCAATCAGTTTCGATTTCAGCCCGGACTGATCCGGCCCCGCCATCACCAGGTCGAGATCGGGATTGGACACGGCGATCTTCGCAAAGGCTTCGATAAGAAGATCGCAGCCCTTCTTTGCGTGGAAACGGCTGAGGAACAGCAGGAACCGCTTGTCCTTCAATTCCGGCAGAAGCCGGTGGAATGCGGCAAGCTGGTTCTCTACCCCTGCCGGCGGATCGGCCGTGCCGAAGGCAACGATACGCTCCGGGTAACTGTAACCCCGGAAGACGCCGCGCGCCCGGCGGCGCTCTTCTTCGCAGGTAAACAGGACCGCCGCTGCATCGCGGAGAACCCTGCCCTGCCACGCAAACCAGAACACCTGCTTGGTGACGTGCTTGAGCGGATAGGTTTTACGGAACCATGGATCCATCATGCCGTGGGTGAAGACGACATAAGGCAGACCTGCCCGCCTCAGGGCCGACCAACCGCCGACAGAGGCATGGTTCCAGAGGCCATGGATGATCGCGGCATCAAAACGATCGACGTTGGCGGCGATCCAGCGCGCCAGTTCCGGCGTATATCCGTATCTCCGGGTCCATCGCCCACAGGCATGAACAGGCAAGGGAAACTCTTTCACGTAGGGCGCCGAGGGCTTGTCCAGCGTCACGACTTCCACCGCATGGCCCAGACGCGCCATTTGCAGTCCAGTCAGCCGCAGCGCCTCGATCGGGCCTCCGGTTTCGGGATCGGCGCTGGCGATGATGTGGAGGATTCTCATGGCAGCTCCGCGATGATTTTTTCGAGATTTCCTTTGAAGTGCTCCATGAAGTAACGGGAGCGGACCTTGTCTGCCCCCGCCTCTCCCATTGCCGCTGCCATGTCCGGATGGTCGAGAAGCATCGCGATTTTCTCGGCCAGCGCTTCGATATCCCATGGGTTCACGGCATAGCCGTCCACCCCGTCGGTAATGATCTCCGCCGCTGCATCCTGGGTGCCGCAGATCACCGGCAGGCCGTGCAGCCAGGCTTCCAGGAAAACGATGCCGAACCCCTCCTTGGACGAGGGCATCGCGAACAGGCAGGCTTGGGCATAGGCTTCGGCCAGTCGCGCGTCCGATACGTGGCTCAGGAATTCGACCCTCTCTTCGACAGTAAGCTCACGGGCCAACGACGCCAGTTCCGGTCTGAGCGGCCCCTCGCCGACGATCTGGAGGATGCATTCCACGTTCCGTCGCTTGAGAAGGGCCATCGCCTTGATCAGGGCGTCGATATTCTTGCCGCGGTCATGCCGATCCAGCCGGGCGACCGTCAGGATGTTCCGGCCGCATTTTTGGGGCTGCCGGTCGATGTCGTCGACGGCGTTCGGAAAGAGCGTGAACGTCTCGGCGGAAAGCTTGAACGCCTTCTGCATCCGGCTTGCGGTGAAGGCGCTGACGGAGGCGATCCGGCTGAGGGCTCTTGCCATAAGCGGTTCATAAAACCGCATGCGGCGGTAGGCCGGATTGTTCCAGACCTCGTCGCCATGGACGAAGAGCACGAGTTTGATTCTCGGAGACAGCAGCTTGCACAACAGTCCCACTGGCAGAAGGTTGATATGCCCGAGAAACAGGATTTTGCAGTTGAGGGCAGCGACAGCCGAATGAACGATGAGGCCCAGGCGCCGACGGCCAAAGGCGCGGATTTCGGCCGCCGTGGTTTCGGGAATGTCAGCCTTGCCATCGCGCATGATGTGGATGGCCGGCCGCTTCCAGCCGTTGTCGCCGGAGATTTCCGCCAGGGCAGCGATAACCCGTTGGTTGAAGCGCTGGATGCCGCCTATCCGGCCGTAAGTGTCCAGGGCCAGAAACAGAATGCCGTCATTGCGCGCCTCCGTCTTCTTCATCGGGCGCCGCCTCGCGTTATCTCAGCGACTTGGTCGACGATCCGGCGGGCCAGGACCTCGTTATAGGTCCCGTTCGCAAAAGTGCGCCGGTGCCCGGCGTCGGCGATCGCTGGGCGCCGGCCGTCATCCGCCAGCAGGCGTTTGCAGGCCGCCGCGCAGTCATCCGCTCCGTCAAAAAAGATGGCTTCCTCACCCTCCCTGTAGAGCTGTTGATGATGCGGAGTGCGGGGAGCGCACATGGCGGTGCCGATGGCGGGAATTTCGGCAGATCGCGTCGTATGCAGATCGGCATTTGGGCCGTTAAGCAGAACCAGAGCGATTTTCGCGCCGGCAATTGCGCGCGTGTAGTCGAAACCTTCAAGGTGATCGGAACGGATAAAGGGCTGCAGCAGCCGGTATTCCGGCGCTCTTTTCCATCGGGACCCGTGGATGGCGAGCGGCACGCCCCTTTCGATCAGCCGCCCCATGAAGGCGCCGCGGCCGGGCATCCATGTGCCGACGAAAACGACGTCGGACGACCATCGGCTTTTCTCCTCCAGCGTCGGCGACAGAAGGCGATGCAGGACCTCGTCCGCACACTGCCAGATCGTGTCGATCCGCCTTGCGCCTCTCCTCGCCATCATCTCCTCGATGCAGTCACGGCGCACGGCGACGACCAGATCGTAGTGCGGGAGGGCCCGGTGAAGGATGCTCCAGCGGAGGCGTTCCGGAGCCGGGTCCAGATAGGGATTGTCGGCGTTGTAGTTGACGACGATCGGCGCCGCCTTGCGCATGACGTTCAGGGCGGTTGGTCCGACCACGTCGCCGCAATCCACCAGGGCAAGATCGAAGCGCTGCCCGCCGATCCGCCGGCCGAGCCCGTTTGCCACGATGCGATCGATGCCCGGGCCACCTGCCCTGTTCAGCCACGGCGCCCAATGAGGCGGCAGGAGGGCGTAGGGAGACAGGTGCAGAACCGCGAAGCCGATACGCCGGAATGCCGACGCCCGCTGCAGGCTGGTCCCCGATTCCGCGCCGATATAGAGGAGCCTCATCTCAGCTTCACGCCCCTCGTCAGCCAGAACATCAGCGCATAGAGCAGCACCGTCTGCGGCAGTGCCCGGACAAGGTTGCCGGCCTGGACCGCGACCGATTCGTCCATGAGGCCGTTCATGAAGAAGCGGACGACACAGATGCAGGCGAGAGCCGAAAGCAGCACATGTCCGTCCCGCATCCGGATCGTGAGCGCATCGCCGACAATGAAAGTCGCGAAGGTGAAGATGGCGAACACAACCACGTAAAACGCGCCGAGAACGACGAAACCATCGGCGATCGACGAGCCGGTGCGATAACCTCCCAGCTCATCGCCGGTAACGAGAAAATTGTAATAATCGCCTGACGAAAAGGCGTTGCCGGATTTATCGAGTTCGGGTGCGAAAAAATTCAGGACCGGCGTCGGAAGCAGCAATAGCAGCTGATTGAGAGCGTTTTCACGCGCCAGCCCCTCACCGGTCTGCGACAGGGAAAGCCCGAGAGCGACGTTGTGGTCGATGTATTTGGTGGAGACGAAGCGCGCCAGAAGCGGGTTGTCGACATAGATCTCGTTATAGCTGCCTTCGGCCAGGATCCGGTCCGCCTCCTGCCGGGAGTGCAGCGCCTCTCCATCGAAATACGTGCCAATGGTCGAGAAGACGAGATCCTGCGACGAGATGTCGGAGCGGTCGTCGCGGGCAATGACCATGGCGGTTGCAAGATCAGAGAGGATCCCGGCCGGAACGGGGCTGAACAGGATGGCAACCGCGAGCCAGATCACCCGCCGCCTCGTCAGGATGAGGCGTCCTATCATCACCGCGGTGGCGAGGCAGATCAGCACGGTCAGGACGTTGACCGCGAACACGCCGCGGCTGTTGCGCGCCAGCGCGATATAGAGCGTCAGGGCGCAGTAGGCGGTTAGCGCGAGCCAGTTGACCGAGCGCTTGCCGGTCGGCGGGTCGATGAGGTAGGCGGCGATCAGGATCAGGAAGGGCGCGACGGGAAATTGCGACAGGCCGGCGAGCAGTTTGAAGGCGATATCGCCGAAATTGTCCTCGCCCCAGCGGTCGGCATGCGCGTACCAGGAGGCGAACGACCCGAGCAGCCCCATCCACCACAATTGCCGGTTTGTCGGCGAGTGATAGAGGCCGAGCGGCGCAAGGATCCTTTGGCGGATCGCCATCGTCGCGGCCTGCATTACCCGCGACTGCGCATGGAACCAGTGCAGCGCCACCGTCCATAGCTGCAGCAGTGCCAGAACAGAAAACGTGGCTACCGGCGCCTCGAGGTTGAAGGTGATCGGCTTCCAGGCGAATGTCTGGACGATCAGGGCGGCCATGCTCGAATGGACCTGAAACCCGAGCACCACCAGCGTCGAGATCGTAAATTGTTCGATCCGTCTTGGCTTGGTGCAGTAGGAAAACACCAGGATACCGATCAGTCCGGCTGAAACGGCACAGAACATGTTGGTCAACTCGGGCGATATTGCCCCCTGGATTGCCGTGCAGAGCAGGATCGCAATCGCCACGACCCAGCGGGCCTGGGTAACGTAACGGGAATTGCGGCGACGTTGCCCTTGTACGGAACGACGGCCGAACACCACATCGCCGCTCGCCAGACCTCCGCTCCCGGTCATGGCCGATTCCCTGTGAGAACCGCCCGCTTGCGGGAGAGGTTTGGAAGACGCCCTTGAAAGATTGCCCGCATACTGGCCGGCAGGGACCGATAGGCGGTCCACGCCGCCAGCAGCGAGCCGAGCATCGCCGGGAGGGAGGACCAGCCGGCCGACGGGGGCCAGATCGCCATGGCGAACAGCCCGGCGATGACCGAGAGGCCACCGCAAACGGATGCGGCGAAGGCATGGATTGGCATGCGCAACCGCAGCTTTCGGAGCGCGGCGCGGGCCGCTCCGGCATAGATCAGCAAACTGGCGATCTCGGCGGCCAGAAGCGAGAAGCCGGCGCCCAGCAGCCCCCATGAGGTCAACGTCAGATAACAACCGATCGCCGTGATCAGCAGAGACATGCCGTTCGCGACGATCTGCGGCAGCAGGATGTTGCTTCCCCGGACGATCGAAACCATCGGCTGGGCGAAGCCGTAGACGATGATACAGGCGCAGAGCGAGCCGAACAGCAGCGGGTCCAGGTGGAAGTTGCCGCGGGTCCACCACAGGAAAAGGCCGGGCGATATCCACTGGAGCAAAATGCACCCCGGGCCGATGACGACCAGCACGAAGAGCCAGCTGAGAGTGACCGCGGCTTCCACCGGCCCGCTCTCCCCTTCCCTCAGATAACGCAGGAGCTCCGGCTCGACCGGACCTGCCAGCGCATTGATGCCCTGCATAGCTATATTCGACAGCGTCCGGGTCGCGGTGAACGCACCGAGAAGGCTGACGCCGGCGAGCGGCGCGATCAGCAGCCGGATGCCCTGCTGGTTTCCGATGGCGAGCAGCTCGCGGAGCGATACGAACAGGCTCCTCGTGAGGTTGGACCAGCCTCTGCGCAGATCGGGGACGGCGAAGCCGATTTCTTCACGCCGCCAGAGACGAAGGCAATCGAGATGAATGGCGATGTTGACGGCCACGTTGGCAACCGACGATGCGATCACGGCGTCGAGGACGTCACCGCCGGAAAGGACTGCCGCGAGGGCCGCGAGGTTGATGCCGACCAGCAGCGCAAACCGCCACCACGCCATTCTCGCGTAATAGCCGAAAGGGATGAGCGCCCGCCCGAGGATGCCGCCGACGGAGCTGGTGATAAGCCAGGTGATCGCATAGACGGTCATCGAGCCCGAAAGGTCGCCCATCAGTTCCGCAGGAACGAAATCTCCGAACAACGCGTCGGCCCATCCGAAGGCAGGGACAGCTGTCCAGAAGCACAGGAGTATCGTTCCCAGCAGAATGGCGGCCGGGATGGATGAGGCGAAGTCGCGCCTTACGGCATCCCTGGTGCCGAGGCGTTGGAACTCGTAACCGAGGTAGTTCTGATGGCCGAGGTCGAACACGACGGAGAGGGAATAAAGCGTCTGCAGCAGGACCCAGAGCCCGAATTGCTGCGCCGACCACCAGCCGAGCATGATCGGCACGCTGATCGTCTGGATCAGGATATTGGCGGCAAGCAACGCCCCATTGGCGATCGAGCCCGAGATTAGCCGTACTGACACACTCATTGAAAACGCGACCTACGGCTACACGGTTGACCTTCTCAATAATTTTCGCGCGACGATGCGGACGTCCGTCGCACGGTCGGCAAGCATGTTTTCCAAAAAATCGGCAAAACCGAGCGGCGCGGTTTCCTGGCTCGGGTTCATGAACGAGGAGGCGAAGGCGGGTTGCCTGCCGGGAAAGCGGACCGCCTTTGGCCAGAACAGCGGCGTGACCGGATGGAGGTAGGAATGGGCGGGCGTCCATCCCAGCCATTTCAGCCGGAACCATTTTTGCGCGTTCACCTGATGCGCATGTCCCCAGCTGGTGATCTTTTCCCACATCTCGGCGTCGCTCATGACGTAGCCGTAGTGGTAGCAGGGCGCATCGACGAGGATGGTCGCAGCAGGGATGGTCTTTCGGGCCGTATCGAAGCGAACGCCGCTTTTGCAGCGGATCGCGAACCCGGCGTTGACATCCCTGATCGAGCCATCGCCGCTGGTCAGCACCAGTTCGGGCGTTTTCCAGAAATTGTGCCATGGGGTCAGGATGCGGTCATGCCTGCCGTCCGCCGCCATGAATTCAAGCAGCGTTTCCCAGCCGCTGTCCGGATAGAACTCGTCGGCATCCTGGATGACCAGCCAGTCGTAACCTTCGCGGATTGCCCGATCGAGGCAGTCGTTGCGGGTGTCTTCCTAGGTTTCGAAGTCGCTGCAGATCACCTCGATCTCGCAACTCACGCCTTTTGCGCGGGCGGCGGCGATCGCCTCGTCCACCTTTTCCCTGGTCGTGGGGTTTGTCCTCGTGGCGCGCGAGCCGGGCAGATAGGCCCACGGACGCTCGGGCCGGACGATGAAGATCTTGTCGATGAAACGGCCGCAGTTCTCCACAACGTGCGGCAGAAAACGATCGACGTTGTAGGCGAGGATGTGACCGGCGACCCTCATGGCTCACCGCTGTCGATGAGCTGCTTGATGGCGATGATGGCAGGCCGTTTTGAGAGGCTCTGCACGAGAGCTGTCTGGGAATACGGCTGCCATTCGTCCCGCTCGGACATCGCACGGACGATGCAGGCTGCCAGGTTTTCCGCATCGTTTGGCGGAGTGAGATAGACGGCGCTCCCAACGAACTGCGCCAGTTCCGTGCCCTCGTCGGCCGTGACCAGGACAGGCCTCCCGGAGGCAAGCATTCCGCCAAGTTTGGAGGGCAGCGTCAGGTCGGCGGCGCTCCTATCCTGCGGCAGTACGTGCAGATCCGGCATATTGAGGAACGCGTTGAGCCGAGAATAGGGCTGGAAGGCCAGGAAACGGACATTTTCGAGATGGCCGTAACGGGCCTCGAGTTCCGGCCTCTGCGGTCCCTCGCCGGAGATGACGAAATGAATGCGCCGCTCGCCCTTGAGACGCTCGGCCGCATCGAGCAGCACGTTCAGGCCCTGCTTGGCGCCGATACTGCCCGAATAGAGGACGACGAAGTCGTCGCCGCCAAAGCCGAGCTCCGCACGGTAGGGGCTGACGTCCTCCATCGGATGAATATGCGCGAGATCCACCCAGTTGCGGACGACGGATAGTTTTGCGTTCGGGACGCCTTTCCCGGCCAGGCCTTCAGCCATGCGGTTTGAAATGGTGACCAGCCGATCGAACCGGGCAAGCACGCCGCGCTCGAAAACGTGCCCGACCGTCTTCAGCCAGGCCTTGGAGCTCAAATGCCCGACGGCGAACGCCGCGTCCACCTCCAGGTCGTGAACATGCAGCACGGTCCGAGCGCCGACAAATCTGGCGGCAAGCTGGGCAACGGGCGCGGCAAACAGCGTCGGCTCGACGCAGAAGACGGTGACCGGGCGGCGACGCAGGATCTGCCAGAAGACCAGGGGCGCCGAGGTGAGTGCGAAGGAGAGCGGCGCCAGGAGCCGCCAGATGCCACCCATCTTCCGCCGTAACATCAACGGCGCTCGCAACACCGAGATCCGGCCCTCGACTTTCGAGGAATAGCGGTTCCGATATCCAGGCTGGACCGCCCAGCCGGGATAATGCGGCGGAGTGGTCACCACCGTGACGTCCATGCCCTCGGCGGCGAGAAATTCGGCGATTTCACCGGTATATTTCCCGACGCCGGCGGTTTCCGGTGCGTAGTTCATCGCATAGACGACCACGCTTTTGCGTGGCGATGTGGCAGCTGCCGTGGCCAGCCCCGGTGCGGCGTCGAACGTTTGTTCGCATTCGTCGCTGAGGGGCTGGGCGGCTGCTGTCATCAGGCAGCATCTCCGCGTTTGCGCTCAAGATATTCGCCCTTGAGGAAGGCTTGGTAGGCATCTGTTATGCCTTGCTCCAGCCCGATCCTCGGCGACCAGCCGAGCGCCCGCAGCTTGGCCGCGCTCATCAACTTGCGCGGCGTGCCGTCGGGTTTGGTGAGATCATGAGAGATATCCCCCTGGAAACCGACGACCTTGGACACCAGTTTCGCGAGTTCCACGATGGTCACGTCCTCGCCGGACCCGACATTGACATGCGTTTCCGCCGAATAGGTCTTCATCAGATGGACGCAGGCGTCGGCGCAATCGTCCACATGCAGGAATTCGCGGCGCGGCGTGCCGGTGCCCCATACGGTGATGTCCGGAAGGTGGCCGGTCTTCGCCTCATGCGCCTTGCGGATCAGCGCCGGCATGACATGGCTGGATTTCAGGTCGAAATTGTCGCCGGGGCCGTAAAGGTTGGTGGGCATCGCCGAGATGAAGTCGCTGCCATGCTGCTTGCGATAGGCCTGGCAGAGCTTGATGCCGGCGATCTTGGCGATCGCATACCATTCGTTGGTCGGCTCCAGCGAACCCGTCAGCAGCGACTCCTCGACGATCGGCTGATCGGCGAATTTCGGGTAGATGCAAGACGAGCCGAGGAACATCAGCTTTTCGACGCCGACCTTGTGGGCGGCCTCAATGATATTCGCCTCGAGGATGAGGTTGTCGTAGAGGAAATCTGCCGGATAGGTATCGTTGGCGAGGATGCCGCCCACCTTGGCGGCCGCCAGGAACACTGCGTCCGGGCGGTTCTTCTCCATCCAGGCCTCGACTTCCGCCTGGCGCGTCAGATCGGCATCACCGCGCGACGCCGTCAGGATCTCGCAGCCTTCCGAGGCCAGACGGCGAACGATCGCCGAGCCGACCATGCCGCGATGTCCCGCGACATAGACCTTCTTCCCCGCAAGGCTGTAGATCGTCTCAGGCATGGGAGAGACCCTTGTTGCCGCCCGAGGTCGGCACGTTGCGCGCCATAACCTTCAGGTCTTCCCGGACCATTTCGGCGATCAGCTGATCGAGGTTGGTCTCGTGCTTCCAGCCGAGCTTCCGGTGCGCCTTGGCGGGGTCGCCGATCAGGAGGTCGACTTCCGTCGGGCGGAAATAGCGCGGGTCGATCGCCACGACGCATTCGCCGGATGTCGTGTCGTAGCCCTTCTCCTCGACGCCCTCGCCGCGCCACTCGATCGGCATGCCGACCTTGGCGAAGGATTTTTCGACGAAGGACCGTACAGTATGGGTCTCGCCGGTCGCCAGAACGTAGTCGTCCGGTTCGTCCTGCTGCGTCATCAGCCACATGCCGCGCACGTATTCGCGGGCATGACCCCAGTCGCGCTTGGCGTCGAGATTGCCGAGAAAGAGGCGTTCCTGCAGGCCGAGATGGATGGCGGCGGCCGCGCGGGTGATCTTGCGGGTGACGAAGGTCTCGCCGCGGATCGGGCTCTCGTGGTTGAACAGGATGCCGTTAGAGGCATGCAGGCCGTAGGCCTCGCGGTAGTTGACGACGATCCAGTATGCGTAGAGCTTGGCAACCGCATAGGGCGAGCGCGGATAAAAAGGCGTCGTCTCGCTCTGCGGCACTTCCTGCACCTTGCCGTACAGTTCCGAGGTTGAGGCCTGGTAGAAGCGGGTTTTCTTGGAAAGGCCGAGGAGCCTGATCGCCTCGAGCAGGCGCAGAGTGCCGGTGCCGTCGGCATTGGCGGTATATTCCGGCGTCTCGAACGAGACCTGCACGTGGCTCTGGGCGGCTAGGTTGTAGATTTCGTCCGGCTGGGCTTCCTGCACGACACGGATGAGGTTGGTCGAATCCGTCATGTCGCCGAAATGCAGGATGAAGCGCGGGTCGGCCACATGCGGATCCTCGTAGAGATGCTCGATGCGGTTGGTGTTGAACGAGGAAGAGCGCCGCTTGATGCCGTGGACGGTATAGCCCTTGGACAGCAACAGTTCCGCAAGGTAAGCGCCGTCCTGGCCCGTTACCCCGGTGATCAATGCTACCTTGCCGTTGCTCTTCACATTTCCAGTCATCATATCCCCCTAACGGAACCCGTCAGTCTTTAAGTGAAACGTGCACGTCTATCCGCGCAATGTGCCAGTCGCAAGCACTGAGAACACCATTGTGATGTCCCCCGGAATGCGGCGAATCCGAGACATACAGTGATTCGTAGCATCTCGGGCTTATGCCAAACATTGCAGTGAAACGCTTCAGAAAAGATCATCGGCTGTTGTCAGGCTTCTCCCCTGCCGTTTTGATCCTGGTTGCGGCGCCGATGGAAACCGGCGTCGGATCAGGATGCGTTTCATGGTAGTACTGCGTGTAACGCGATGCATAATAGTCCGGCGAACCGTATCCCTCATAAAGCTTCATCCTGGCGGCATCGACCTTGTTGAGGATGACGCCGAGGCAACGGCCGGCAATCTGGGGTTCTGCATTCAGGGTATCCTTGACGGCTTTTCGGGATGTCTCGCCCCATTCGACGACCATGATGAAGCCGTCGACACGCGGGGCGATGGCCCTCGCATCGACGACGGGGCCGAGCGGCGGCAGGTCGAGAACGATATAGTCGAACTCTCTGGCGACCTGTGCCAGCAGCCTGGTCATCGCCGCCGACGCCAGCAGCTCGGATGAATGCGGTATCCGCCGCCGGACGACCGCCGGAAGGAATTTCAGGCCGGTGACCGGGTCGATCAATAGCGCAGGATACGGCGGACGGCCCTCCAGAAGCACTTCAAGCAAGCCTTCTTCCGCATGCGAGCCGAGCGCCCGCGTCGCGCCCGGATTGCGCAGGTCCGCATCGATCAGCAGAACCCTCGCGGTCCTGGCAAGCGACTGGGCGAAATTGACCGCGATCGTCGATTTACCCTCGCCCGGCAGCATAGAGACGATGCCGATGACCTTGTGGGGCCTGTCGATCTGGACATCCGCCGCGATCCGGGCGCTACGCAGCGTTTCGGCAAAGGCAGAGGACGGATGCTCGGTCGCAAAACCGGACAGCTCGTTTTTCCTGTAGATTTCTCCCTTCACCGACTCGGTCGACGGTCTCGAGCCGGTCTGCGGTTCCACCAGCGGTACCGACCCGAGATATTCCAAGCCCAGAACATCCCTCACCTGTTCGCCGGTGCGGAAGAACCGGTCCCGGAACTCGCGGAATGCCCCGACCGCTCCGCCGACGCCGCAGCCGAGTGCGAGGCAAAGCGCAAGCACCAGGGTCAGCCGCGGCTCGCTGGCGCCCGTCGGCGGCACCGCACGGGAAATGATACGCGCTTCCGTGACCGGAAAGGACTGCTGCTGCACGGCCTCCTGATATCGCTGCAGAAAAGTCTGATAGAGGTTCCGGTAGGTTTCCGCCGCCCGTTCCAGTTCCCGCAGCTGTACCTGCGTTTCCCCTGCGGTGACGCTGATGTCGGTGGCGTTGCGTACCCCTTGGGTGATCTGGCGCTCGCGCGACCGGGCGACCTCCAGCTCGCTTTGATAGCTCCTGGCGATCCGCCTGATCTCGTCGAACATCAGCCGGTCATATTCCGCCATATCCTGGCGAAGGCGGAAAGCCTGGACATGGTCCGGCCCCAGCCGCCTCGATATCTCGGCTTCCCGCTTCGACGAGTCCAGGTATTTTTCGCGCAGCGAACTGATCACCGAACTGTCCAGCGCGTCGGTGACGATCGCCTCGTTTTGACCCCGCGCGATGATCGCCTCGATGCGGTCGGAGCGTGCCTGTGCTCTCGCTGTATCCGCCCGTGCCACGATTAGGGCGCTGTTCAGCTCGGTGAGCTGCTGGTCGGAGACGAGCCTGTCGTTGGCGGTGACGAGGCCGTTGGCGGCGCGAAATCTCTGGACTGCCAGATCCGATTCCAGCGAGCGCTGCCGCAGTTCCTCGATGCGCTCCTGCAGCCAGGTGCCGGCCCGCCTTGTGGCATCGTATTTGGCATCGAGCTTGTCGGTCAGATAGGCATCCGCGATCGCGCCGGCGACCGCTGCGGCAAGGCGCGGCGATGGGGCCGTGAAGGAGATTTCCAGAACGTAGGAACGCCCGACGCGCGAAACCTTCATATTGCCGAGAAGGTTGGCGAGCGCCTGGCGGCGTTTCGCCTCGATCTGATCGAAACGAACCTCGCCACCGCCCAGCCATCGCCTGATATCGAGTATCGAACGTATGTCGGATACTGCCGCGAGCAGCAGGCTTCGGCGGCCCGCCATGAATTCCGGATCATCCGACAATTTCAGCTTGTCGACAGCCGACAGGCCTATCGTCTCGGAGCGCAGCAGTTCGACCTGACTGAGGACCGACGCCTCATCATCAAGAACCCCGCCGATCGTCGACAATTGCTCGACGACCTGCCGGTTGCCGCGGTCGATCAGCACGCTGGTCCTGGCGGTATATCGAGGCACGGCAGTGAGCAGGTAGCCGATGCCGAGCGCCACAAACACCGCGATGCAGAGGGCGACCACCCGCCACTGCCGCCGAACGATGGCGATCAGGCCGTCCATGTCCAGTTCCGGAGCCTCTTCGTTGCGGGGCTCCGGCTGGTGGCGAGAGAGAAAAACCGGCCGCTGGTTCATCGCACCACCCGACCGATGCGCGCAGCGGCCCAAACCGACCCGGAGCGGCCGCACGCGGCCTGAATGTCAGTCGCGCCAGGCATCATGAGTACTCGCGATATCCCGGGTGGAGGCGGTGACCGAATTGAGGATGGTAAGGAATTTGACCAGCTCGACCGCATCGGCCGTCGAAACATAGATCACGTCCTTGTCCTGCATGGGAAACTGCTGGACGGCGAAGAACGCTGCCGGATCGCGCAGATTGGCGCGGAAGATCACCGGCACGTCCCGGGCTCTGAACCGGCTGACGTCGAGGCCGATATTGCGCAGGAGATCACGCTCCACGAGGCGGTAGAGCAGGACCGATTGCGGCTCGGCCTTGTCGTCGAGCAACCCGCCGGCCTTCGCCAAAGCCTCCCCGAGCGACAGATTGGAATCGTCGAAATCGAAGCGTCCGCTTTCACCGGTCAGGCCGAAGGCCAGGAAAGTCCGGCGGTTGCGATCGACAAAGATCGTATCGCCCGGCTGCACATAGATATTCTCCCGCGGATGCTCGCTCAGCGTCCGATAGGCGACGGTGACGCTGCGGCCGCGGCGCTGGAGCGTCACCGTCGCCTCTTCCTTGGGGATGCTCAAGCCGCCTGCCTCGGAAATCACGTCGATGATGCGTTCGCCGGCGGGACTGAGCTCGATCTTCTTCGCCTGCTTGACGTCGCCAAGGACCGATGCGCCCATCGAACGGCTCGTCACCGTCGAGATGACCACCTGAGGCTCGATGGCGCGATTGGCCAGACGCTCTGCAATATCGATTTGCACGGCATCGACCGGACGGCCGGCGGCCTTCACCCTGTTCGCGTAAGGGACGCTCAATGTGCCGTCACGACCAATCGTCTGGTTCGGCAGGGTGATGTAATTGCCCGGACGGGCGCCGGCATCGGCGGGAATGAACAGGCCGCCGCTCTGCGCCTCGAACACGGAGACCTGAACGACATCGCCAACACCGAGAGTGAGTGGCGGCGGACCGCTGCTGCCAGAGCCGAAACCGGCGCTCAGGCTAGACCTGGCCGATTTCGGCAGATGGGCGAGGACGGACTGATTGATGTCGACGAGCGCATAGTCGATGCCGACCCTGTTGCCGGCGGCGGAAAATGCCTTCACGGTTGCATTGGCTTCAACGGCGTGCGGATCCGGGCCGGACCTCGGAAGTCCCGTGCAGCCGGACAGAAACGCAACAGTAGCAAGCGTTAAAACAGCACCCAAGGAACTAAACATACGCCCCGCCATACAACCCAAAGTATGGTATCGGTTTAGCCGACGGGGGGACCCGGTGATTCTAAGGGGAAAACCGGGGGCGAATCGAAAATCCGCATGCTGTGGCAAATCAACAACATGGTTGGTTAATCATTTACTATCCACAGAATACAGGTCCTCCGCTGCCAACCCTGTTGAACGGCCTTGTCCGCTTGCGGAATTGTCCCACAGATGGCGGCGGCAATTACCGATACCCGTATGGAAAGCCCAGCACTTTGGACGTTGTTAACACTCCTTGGGGCATCCACTTCTCATTGGCGGCGGGATCGTACATATCAGGCGGATGGCGGTAAGCATGCGAAAGTTGACGGACTGGTTTTGGGGACGCCGGCCGGCCGGACCGATCCGGCTTCGCCGCCGCCGGATCGATCTCGGTCAGAACCCGCCCTCATATCCGATCTATGCGATCGGCGATGTGCACGGCTGCCTCGACCTGCTTCGGGATGCCGAGGCGCGCATCGCTCACGACATCGAAGAAAACCGACGTCCCGGCATGGTCATCCTGCTCGGCGACTATGTCGATCGTGGGCCGGCTTCGAGCCACGTCCTCGAACACCTGATCAGGCCCAGCGAGCACGGCTTGAGACGGATAGCGCTCTGCGGCAATCATGACGATACTTTCATGAGGTTCGTGGACGATCCGGAACGTTATTCCGAATGGTTGGGAATGGGCGGCGAACAGACGCTGCTATCCTACGGCTTGGACCCCTACCAGTTCGGCGCACGCGGCAGGAAGCGCGGCGCCAGGTTCGGCGACCTGCTGATGGAAGCCGTGCCGGTGCCGCACAGGAAATTCCTCGCCAATCTCCCGGCCAGCCTGACGATCGGCAAGCTCGTCTTTGTCCATGCGGGCCTGAGGCCCGGCATACCGCTCAAACAGCAGACCGATGAAGACATGCTCTGGATCCGAGACGCCTTTCTTGCGACCGGACCGCAGCTGCCGCTTCTCGTCATCCACGGGCACACGCCGCAGCCGGAACCGGATTTCGGACCCGGCCGGATCGGCATCGATACGGGCGCCTATTATTCCGGCAGGCTCACGATCCTCAAGATCGACGGCGGCCGCTTCTCGTTCCTTTGAACGACAGGAGACATCGGGCGAACCGACGCCGATACCACCGGAACAGCAGAGGCTTGATCATCGAGCCGTAGAGGCGCGTTATGTTGTCGGCGGGGACCCAACGCCGGGCCATCCTCGATCGGAAGCGGAGCCATGCCGGAGGAGAGTAAGGCAGACAAACAGACACCAGCCGACCGCCGCCGCAGGCAGCGTTCGGCTGTTTCGGTTTTCGGCTTTTTCCTTGCGGTCGTGCTGGCCGCCCTCGCGACGACGGTGCTCACGGTCAACGATGGCCGGAACTACAGGCGGCTGGTCCGGCAACTCGCGCTGGAGCAATACCTTCTACCCGCGCCACCGGCGCCGCCCCTGCGGGTCGGCAGGCATAGATCGCTGCCACCGGAGAAACACTACCCGCCCTGGCTTCTCAAGGCAGGCCTCGAGCGGATGGCGGTGTTCGAGAAGACCGAGGCGCTTTCGGCCGAGGAGCGCTGCGACCTGCTGCGGGACGATAGAGGCACGGCACCGACCTTCAGCCGTTCGGGTGGCGATTGGGAATGCCTGTTCTTCGAGGAATTCGGGAATGCGCCTGAACCGGCTGCGCTGTTCATCCAGGCCCGCGGCATGGAGCCCGGCACCGTCAGCAGCTTTCGCATCAAGGTCAGCCTGACGGATCTGACCACGGAGCTTGCGGTGCTCAGCGAAGCGATTGGAGCCACCGAGCGTTTCGGGCTGCCGATGACGCCGGAGACGCGAACCTATCTGATCGAGAAACTGGCGGGACGCACCGAGTTCAGCTCGATCGTCGAAAACTACCGGATGACGTTCAGCCGGGAGGTCACCGACGCACGGCGCTACAATCTGCTGATCCTGCCGCGCCGGCAGACGGCCGGCTGCGGCGAACGCCCGTCGGCCCCGCCGGACAGGTGGGCTACGCCGACCTATCGCATGCCGGTCGGCTGCCTGGCGCTGCGCAGTACAGCTCCGGCGCAATCCGCGTCTTAGGCTCGTTCCAGCTGGACGAGGTCCAGCCCGTCCCCCAGCTCGCGGCGCGCCGCTTCGACGAGGCTCATCTGGTGGGTAAAGAGCACCGTCTGGAATTTTTCGCCGGCCGCCGCGAGCGTCCGGATGCCCGCTGCGGTCCGCTCGTCGTCGAAGGTCTGGAAGATGTCGTCGAGGATCAGCGGCGCCGGCTCGTTGCGGCTGCAATAGTCCTCCAGGAAGGCGAGCCGCAGCGCCAGATAAAGCTGATCGCCGGTGCCTTCGCTCAAGCCGTCAAGCCTCACCTGCTCGCCGGTTTGGCGTTCGACCGCGAGCTGCAACTCGTCGCGCTCGTCATAAACCTGGACGAGGCGCGAGAAACGGCCACCGGTGAGATCGGCGAAGACCTGCCCTGCCCGCTGCATGACCGGGTCGGCCTGGCGTTCGCGATAGGCGTCCATCGAGCTCGCCAGAAGACCGGCGGCGAGCTTCAGCACCACCCAGCGCCGCGCCAACTCCTTGGCTTCCGTCTCCGCCGCGAGCTTCTGGAAGATCGCGCGTTCGGCACCGATGCCGGTTTCCAGCTCCCGGCGGCGGCGCTCGCTATCGGCCTGGGCAATGCCGAGGGTCTTCATCCGCTCGACCTGCCGGGCATCCTCGGCATCCAGCCGCTCGATTTCCAGGCCGGCGGCGATCCTGTCGAAGCCGACGAGCGCGGCACGGGCCTCGTCCTCGGTCGCACCGTCCGCCTGTTCGGCAAAGCGGCTGCGGCATTGCGCGAGGCTCGCTTCCAGCCGGTTGCGCTCGCGAAGATCACGGAGAAGGCCGTCTGCCTCCTCGATATGCTTGGATGCGGCGGTGGCAAGGCCGCGCAGGTCCGCCATAAGTCTTTCCGCGTCGGCGGCGTGCCGGGCCACCGCGAGTTCGGCGCGCTCCAGCGCTGTGGTGAGGGTGGCCCGCTGGTTTGCGGCGGTCTTTGCGTCTGTTGCGCGGTCATTCAGCATGCCTGCCGCAACATCGGCAGGCAGCGAGACCAGATCCGGCGCCACCGCGGCGGCGAGCGCTTTCACCTCCGCTTCGAAATCCTCCATGTCCCGCGCCATGCCCTTGACGCGGCGATCCCGGTTTTCGCGTTCGGAGAGAAGATCGGGAACGGTGCGCCAGACATCCAGCGCCGCGAGAGCCATGTCGACCGTCGCGTCTTCCGAGAGCCCCGCCAGGACCGTGGCATTGGAGAACGTCGAGCGCCAGCGTTCGATATCCCGGCGCAGACAGGTCTCGCGTTCCTCCAGCTTTTCCAGCGTCTCCTCGGCGGAATGGCGCTTGCCTTCCAGCGAACGGCTTTCGGTCCAGCGCTCGGTCAGTTCCCCGATCCGGCGTTCCAGCCCGCGGGCGAGTGCCAGCGGCGGCAGCGCCGATGCGGCAAGGCCGATGGCATCGGCCAGCACCAGCAAGGCCGGCTTGAGTTTTTCTTCCCTGAGGCGGAGCGTCTCCAGCTCGTCGCGCGCTTCGTCCAATGCACCCGACAGCAGGGAAAGTCCGTCGACGGCACGTCGCCATTCGATCATCCGCTCCGGCGTCGACGGCGCGACAGGCGCTGCATGGAAAAGGTCTTCGAATTCGGTGACCGCATCGGCGGCGGCAATGTCGCTTTCCCTGGCGGCGCTCTCGGCCGCGCCAACCGCCTCAAGCAGTTCCCGCTGCCGTAGTCTGAGGTGGGCATGGCGCGAGACACGTTCAGCATCGGCGAGCGCCGCATCGGCAAGCCGGTCTGCATCCTCCACGACGATCTTCAGTTCGCTCAGTTTTTCGGCAGAAGGTTTTGCCCCGAACGTATCGACCTTTTCGTCGCGGCCGGCTCTTGCCGCTGCTATATCCTCGCGGGAGACGATCCGCCCCTGCCCTTCCAGCGCCGCAAGCTGGCCGGCGATCGCCTTGGCTTCCTCGCGGATGCCGGCGAGCTTCTGGGCCGCCTGGGCGCTCTCCGCTTTGGCCGCGTCGATCAGCCGGCGGTGATGGGTGAGGGTCGCGATATCCGGCAGCGGCACCGAGAGAAGACGGGCGATATCCTTGACCGGCGGGTCGAGGCGCGCAGCCGCCGCGGCAAGATCGCTTTCGGCACGGGCGACGCGCACCTGCAGGGCCTCGATGCCGGAGAGCTCGCTGACGTCGGGACGCAGCACAGCGAGCTGTTCCGCCCACGATTTCGGGTCGATCAGGCGGCCATCCGGCCCATGGTCTCCGAGCCGCCGCAAGACATCCTGGGCGTCCTCGATCTGCTGGCGAAGCTGCTTCAGGCTGCGGTCGAGCTCGCTGCCCTCCTCGACAAGCTTGCGGAGGCGCACAAGATCGGCATCAGCTGGCTGGGCGCGCTGAAGCTCCTCGAATTTGCCGAAGCCGAGCCGGCGGGCCGCCTGCGCGATACGCTGATCGAAGTCGTCGACCTCGCCGCGTACCCGGGCTATATCTTCCCGAGCCTTCAGATAGGCGCCCTTGTCCGCATGGGCGGCAAGGATCCTCGGCGCCGCGGCGATCAGTGCCTCATCGACATGCACGGCGCTGATTTCATCGTGCAGGCGCGATACCTCGGCCTCCGCCGCCTTGAGCGCTTCGGCGTTCTTGTGCTCCGCCTCCAGGGCCCCGGCCAGTCGCTCCTCGAAGCCGGCAGGCAACGCAGCCAGCGCTTCGTATTGCACAAGCATTTCCCGCTCGCGGTCGATCTCCCGCAGCACCGGTTCCAGCCGCAGCAGTTTGCGCAACCGATCGAGGGCGCGCTTGGTTTCCTGCCGCTCGGCCTGCACGGCGCCAAGGTTCGCTTCGATCTCGGCCTGTTCGGCAAGCAGCTTTTTCCAGTCGCCGGATTTCAGCTCGTTGTCGCGTTCGGCCTTGCGCGCCTCATCATGGCTGTCGAGGACCTGATAGAACGAGCGGTCTTTGGAGCGGCGCGGCGCATAGATGCCGTCGGCTTCCGCATCGAGCGACTTGCGCAGGTCCGAAAGTCCGGTCAGGCCGGAGGCTGCGGAAAACAGCAGGCTGCCGATCTCGCCGCCGCTTTTCAGCATCGTCTCGCCACCGGCCCTGAGCGACGCGGAATCGAGCCCGAAGGCGCGTTCGAACACATCGCGGGACAGGGTGCCGAGGAACGGTGCCAGGGCATCCTCCGCCAAGGCCTCTTCCGCCTCGTTGGCGGCGAGCAGCGTGTTCTTGCGGCCGCGGCGACGGCGGAATTCGAGCGCCTGCCCGTCGCGCGCCGTGATCGCGGCACCGACGCGGAGCGCTGTCGCATCATGCAGGAAGCTGTAGTCGGCGGCAGTCGGGAAACCGAACAGCAGGTCGGAGATCGCCGACAGCGCCGAGGATTTTCCGGCCTCGTTCGGTCCGTACATCACATGCAGTCTGGCGTCCGGACGAAAAGTCAGCGTCCGGTCGGTCAGTGCGCCGTAGCGCAGAATGTCGAGGCGGTTGAAACGCATGGATCAGCCAGCCCTCGCCACACGCGAGAGCAGGAGATCGCGGGCCTCCGCCAGCAGGGCTTCAGCGTCATCGCCGAGCGCCAGGTCGCCGGCGCCGATGCCGCCCGGCAGGCGGGCGGTGATCTCGGCGATCTTGGCGTTGGCATCGGCGAGCAGTTCCGGCGGGAAGCCGTCCATGGGGATGAGGCCTTCGAGGCCAAGCATGTCGGCCGCGACGCGCGCGCCGTTGGTTGCCGGTTCCAGCCGCACTTCCAGCTTTTCGAGCCAGATATCCTGGTGGGAGCGATGGCAGGCGGCCTGCACCTCGTCGCGAAAATCCTCGGCACGGGCCATGACTTCGTTGCGGAAGCGGCTTTTGCCCGTGAGACGGATGCGCAGCGCCAGCGGCCGGCCTTCCATCCGTTCGACGACATCTTCCAGCGCATTCTCGATGCGGCGCAGGATCGCCGGGATGTTGTCGTCCGGTTCGACCAGGACCACGAGTTCGGCAAAGCGGGCGCTGTCGGTGATGATCCGCTCATGGGTGATACGACCGTCCTCGACGGTCACCAAGACCGCGCCCTTCGCCCCCTGCTCGCGGATCGAGCGGCCCTGGAGATTGCCGGGGAAGACCACCAGCGGGTCTTCGGCGACAATCTCGAAATCGTGCACGTGGCCGAGCGCCCAGTAGTCGTAACCGCGCGAGCGCAGGTCCTCGACCGAACACGGCGCATAGGGCGCGTGCGGCTCGCGGCCGGTGAGCGAGGTGTGCAGCACGCCGATATTGAACCAGCCCTGTTCCGGCCTCGGATAGGCGAGCGACAGGTTCTCGACCGCCGAACGTTCGGCAAAGCCCTGGCCGTGCAGCGCCACCTTCAAGTGGTCCAGCCTGAAGCTGCCCGGCTTGTTGACCGGGAACTCGCTGACATTCTTCGGCAGGGTGATCGTCTTGGTGATGACGCTTTCGGCGTCGTGATTGCCCTTCAGCAGGAAGACAGGAATACCGGCGCGTTCCAGCCGCGCCACTTCGCGGTTGAAGAACAGGCCGATCTTGTTGTCCTTCCAGTCGCCGTCATAGACGTCGCCGGCGACGATAAAGAAGTCCACCTTGCGTTCGACCGCCTGGTCGACCAGGCCTGAAAACGCCCTGCGGCTCGCCTCGATGAACAGTTCGGCAATCGCGGCATCCTTCAACGCCAGCCCCTGGAAAGGACTGCCGAGATGCAGGTCGGCGGCGTGAATGAATCGGAAGGAGGTCATCGAATCGCTTGTTTCGGTTGCCGGAGCAGATCAGGTGTTTTAGGCAAATGCCGGGCACGAAGAAAGCTCAGGGTTCCGCAGCCTGTGGATAGCCCAATCTTATTCGGAGGACATCATGAGAAACCACGCGTTCGGACGCACATCCTTCACCGTCGGCGAGATCGGTTTCGGCGCCTGGCAGATCGGCGGCTCCTGGGGCGACGTCGCCGAAGCGGACGGGGCCAAGGCGCTGGAAGCGGCGCTCGATGCCGGCGTCACCTTCATCGATACCGCCGACGTCTATGGCGACGGCCGCTCGGAAAAGATCATTGCCGGCGTCCTGAAATCGCGCGGAGGCGATCGCCCGATGGTTGCGACCAAGGCGGGCCGTCGCCTGAACCCGCATGTCGCTGACGGCTATACCAAGGGCAATCTCGAGGGCTTCATCGACCGCAGCCTTAAGAACTTCGAAATCGACAGCCTCGACCTCGTGCAGCTCCACTGCCCACCGACCGAAGTCCTCTACCGTCCGGAAGTTTTTGGCGCGCTCGACGATCTGCGTCGCGCTGGCAAGATCAAGAATTACGGCGTCAGCGTCGAGAAGGTCGAGGAAGCGCTGAAGGCGATCGAGTATCCCGACGTCACCAGCATCCAGATCATCTACAACATCTTTCGCCAGCGCCCGGCCGACCTGTTCTTCAATGAGGCCAGGCGGAAGAACGTCGCGGTCATCGTGCGCGTGCCGCTCGCCAGCGGGCTGCTCTCGGGCAAGATCACCCGCGACACGGCGTTTGCCAAGGACGACCACCGCAACTTCAACCGTCATGGCGATGCCTTCGATGTCGGCGAGACCTTTGCCGGCGTACCGTTCGAAGTCGGCCTCCAGGCGGTCGAGGAAGTCCGCAAGCTGGTGCCGCAGGGAGCGTCGATGGCGGCTTTCGCGCTGAAATGGATCCTGATGAACGAGGCCGTTACCGTCGTCATTCCGGGCGCCCGCAACGAGGCGCAGGCCAAGGGCAATGCGGCGGCGGCAGAGCTTGCCGCACTTTCGGCCGACGTGATGACGGCGACCATGGAAATTTATGCGCGGCTGGTTGCTCCGCACGTGCATCAGCGCTGGTAGGGAACTTGCCAAGGCAAAAAGGGGCCTGCCCCTCAAAAATGGCAGATCGAGCACTGAGGGCTACCGGTTACGCCCTCCCAGAAACACAAAAAGGCCGGGCAAAACCCGGCCTTTTTCCGTTTCAGTCTTGAGGTGCTCAGTGAGTGCCCTTGAGGTCGACCGGGAAGAACAGCGTCTCGCCGGAGCTGTCGTCGACGCCGTCGTTGTCGGTGACGGCGAAGGCCTTGCCGGACTTGTCGAAGGTGAAGCCTTCGAGCTTGTCGACCACGTAGCCGTTCGAAGCCTTCAGATCCGGGATAAAATCGTGGGCTTCTTCCTTCTTCACCACCGGCAGTTCGGTGCCGATCTTGGCCGGCTTCAGGTCGGCGATCGCCACCCGATAGAGCTTCTTCAGCTTGGCGGCATCGCCGATCTGGTTGTCGCGCTCGATGATGTAGACATAATCGCCATGGGCTGTGATTTCCGAAAGACCCACCCAGCCTGCCCCGGCCTTGTCGAGCGGGTAGCGCACGGCGCCCCATTCCTTGGACTTCGGCTTGTAGGAGACGAGCTTGACGGTGCCCTTCGGGTCATCCTTCCATTCGCGCTGCATCGCCATCCACAGGACCATGTCGTCGCCTGACCCGACCGTCGTCACGCCTTCGAAACCGAAGCGGGTCTCGCCGGCGAGCAGGTCTGCGGGCAGGCCGATCTCGGCCTTGATCTCGCCCTTGGCGTCGACGTTGTAGAGGCCATGGCCGGTCAGCTTGGCGGAGTCGCCTTCCGACGCCAGCCAGAAACCGCCCTTGCCGTCGAGCGCGATGCCTTCGATGTCGAGCTTCTGGGCCGGCTGGCCGCCGCGGGTGATGCGCAGGACGCCGGTGATTTCGGCGGGCTTCCTGGTGGTGTCGATGGTGAAGATCGACGGCTGCATGGTGTAGACCGAGTCGCTGACGGCATAGAGGATGCCGTCTTTCTGGGCGTCGCCGACCAGGCCCGAGAGAGCGCCCCAGCCGAGCACGTTGCCATCGACGTCCTTGGAGACGAGCTTCGGATAGTTGGCCACGCCTTCTTCCAGGGCGTAGATCATCACATGCGAACGGGCGCCGCCGTCCTTGCCGAGATCGACTTCATTGGCGGTCGCAAACAGGTTGCGGCCCGGAATGGCGACGGCGCCTTCCGGCGAGATGCCCGAGGGCAGGATCTGCATGAGCTGCGGCTCGGCGCCGGTGTCCTTGTAGACGGCGACGACAGAGGCGCGTTCGGCGAGCAGGAAGAGATACTTCTGGCCGTTGAAGGTCGCGGCTTCCATGCCTTCGACCTCGATGCCCTTCGAGCGCGCGCGCTTTTCCGGGAAATGGCCGAGACGGGCAACCGCGCGCTCTAGCGAGGCACCTGATTCGTAGAGAACCTTGCCGGTGCGGTCGAAGATGGTGAAGCCGCGCGAGCCGCCCTTCCAGTCGCCTTCGTTGGCGACCACGAGGCGGTTGTTGTCGAGCCACTTGACGGCGTCAGGCTCGCGCAGCGCCGAAGCCTTGCCGGTGAAGGACAGTTGGCCGTCGGTCTTGTTGTCGATGCCTTCGAGATCGGCCTTGCCGGCGGAGAAGTGGCCGGTGACCTGGCCGGTCTTGCCGTCGATAATGACAATCTCGTTGTTTTCCTGCATTGTCAGGGCAATTTCGCCATTGTCGTTGATGGCGACGAATTCCGGCTCCGGATCTTCCGGCGCGACACCGGCAAGGCCGGTCAGCGTCACGTGCTTGATCGAGGCGCAGTCGGCGGTGCCGTCCTTCAGGGAGACGATCACCAGGTCGCCGGCCGGCATCTGCGGAATGGCGCCATCGTTGACGTCCTCGTCGCGCTCGTTCTCGATGGCGATCGCGGCAAAGGTCTTGTCCTTGGAGACGGTGATCGAGTCCGGCTGGCCGCCGAGATCGCAGGTCAGATCGACCTTCTTCGTCGCAATGTCGACGACGGCGAGGATGCCGGTCGGCTTCTGCTTGCTTTCGCCGGTGTTGACGGCGGCGAGAACCTTCTTGCCGACCGACGCAACCGAGGTCGGCTCGCCCTTGAAAGTGAGCGCGCCAAGCGCCTTCGGGGCCTTCGGATCGGTGATGTCGATGAACCCGATCGCGCCGAGCGGGCTATCGGTATAGATGAGCGTCATGCCGTCTTCGCTGGCGGTGACGATTTCGGCCGAGCTGACGCTCAGCTTGTCCTTGTCGGCGGGAAGATTGGCGGCGACGGGGAAAGATGCGATGCGGTTGAAAACCTGCTCGGCGCTCGCCGGCACGGCGACCGAAGCAAGAAGTGCTGCGGTCAACGCGGCACGAAGTGAAAACGTCATGGGAAGCCCTCCTGTCCATGAAACACAGGTGGCTTGTGAGCCACGGTCGTGACAGGCAGATGACAGTTTTCGCATCCGGCGTCCTGGCCGGCGGAGATTAGCAATTCGTAAAAAAGGCCCGGGAAAAACCCGGGCCTTTTCAAATGCGAGACTGTAACAGGATGCCTTAAAGGCAGCGCGTTAGCTGTTGACTGCGTCCTTCAGGCCCTTACCGGCCGAGAACTTCGGCACGTTACGTGCCGGGATGTCGACTTCGGCGCCGGTCGAAGGATTACGACCCTTGGACGCTTCGCGACGGGAAACGGAGAAGCTGCCGAAACCGGCAAGACGGATATCGCCGCCCTTCTTCAGTTCAGCCTGTACGGTCTCAAAAACGGCGTCTACAGCGGATGCGGCATCAGCCTTAGAGAGGCCGGCCTTCTCGGCCACTGCGGATACCAACTCATTCTTATTCATGTTTCCACCCCTTTCAAACGGTTTTGGAACGACTCATGTAATCGGGGCAGACAATAGTCAGGCGCCCGCCCGTGGCAACCCAAAAGCTCCGCAATCGCCTGAAAAACAAGGGGTCCGCGTTATTTTTCACAAAAAAAGCCGGCGTTTTGCCGGCTTTTTTCATTGCTGGTGCCAATTTGGCATAACCAAAAGGCTATCGATCAGTGTGCGACGGCAACGCCTGCGTCGTCCACGCCTTCGACCGTGGTGATCAGCGGCGTTTCCACCGTACCATCCCACTCGATCGCTTCCGGCTGACGAACGAGCGCGTGACGGATCACCTCACCCATGCGGGAAACCGGAATGATCTCCATGTTGTTCTTCACGTTGTCCGGAATCTCGGCCAGATCCTTGGCGTTTTCTTCGGGGATCAGAACGGTCTTGATGTTGCCGCGAAGGGCGGCAAGCAGCTTTTCCTTGAGGCCGCCGATCGGCAGCACGCGGCCGCGAAGGGTGATCTCGCCCGTCATCGCCACGTCCTTGCGAACGGGAATGCCGGTCATGATCGAGACGATCGCGGTTGCCATGCCGACACCGGCCGACGGGCCGTCCTTCGGGGTGGCACCTTCCGGAACGTGGACGTGGATGTCCGACTTGTCGAAGCGCGGCGGTTCGATGCCGAAATCCACGGCTCTGCTGCGGACATAGGATGCCGCCGCCGAGATGGATTCCTTCATGACTTCCTTGAGGTTGCCGGTGACCGTCATGCGGCCCTTGCCCGGCATCATCACGCCTTCTATCGTCAGCAGCTCGCCACCGACTTCCGTCCATGCGAGACCCGTGACCACGCCGACCTGATCCTCGCCCTCGGCTTCGCCGTGGCGGAAGCGCGGAACGCCGAGGTAGTCGGAGATGTTGGCCGCGGTGATCGCAACCGACTTGGTCTTGCCCTTGATGATCTCGGTGACCGCCTTGCGGGCGAGCTTCATCAGCTCACGCTCATAGCTACGAACGCCGGCTTCCCGCGTGTACTGCTGGCTGATCGCCATCAGGGCATCGTCGGTGATCGAGAATTCGTTCGGCTGCAGGGCATGTTCCTTGATCGCCTTCGGCAGAAGGTGACGCTTGGCGATTTCGCGCTTCTCATCTTCGGTGTAACCGGCGATGCGGATGATTTCCATACGGTCCATCAGCGGAGCCGGGATGTTCAGCGTGTTCGCCGTGGTGATGAACATCACGTCGGACAGGTCGTATTCGACTTCCAGGTAGTGGTCCATGAAGGTCGAGTTCTGCGCCGGATCCAGCACTTCGAGCAAGGCCGAAGACGGGTCGCCGCGGAAATCCATGCCCATCTTGTCGATCTCGTCGAGCAGGAAGAGCGGGTTGGACTTCTTGGCCTTCTTCATCGACTGGATGACCTTGCCGGGCATCGAGCCGATATAGGTGCGGCGGTGACCACGGATTTCGGCTTCGTCACGGACGCCGCCGAGAGCCATGCGCACGTACTCGCGGCCGGTCGCCTTGGCGATCGACTGGGCGAGCGAGGTCTTGCCGACGCCCGGAGGGCCGACGAGGCACAGGATCGGACCCTTGAGCTTGGTTGCGCGGGCCTGCACGGCGAGATATTCGATGATGCGTTCCTTGACCTTGTCGAGGCCGAAGTGATCGGCTTCGAGGATCTTCTCGGCATTGTTGAGGTCGACCTTGACCTTCGACTTCTTGGCCCACGGAATGCCGAGCAGCCAGTCGAGATAGTTGCGCACGACGGTGGCTTCCGCCGACATCGGGCTCATCTGCTTGAGCTTTTTCAGCTCGGCATCGGCCTTTTCCTTGGCTTCCTTGGACAGCTTGGTCTTGGCGATGCGCTCTTCCAGTTCGGCCATCTCGTCACGGCCTTCCTCGCCGTCGCCGAGCTCCTTCTGGATCGCCTTCATCTGTTCGTTGAGGTAGTATTCGCGCTGGGTCTTCTCCATCTGGCGTTTTACACGCGAGCGGATACGCTTTTCCACCTGCAGGACGGAGATCTCGCCTTCCATGAAGCCGAGCGCCTTTTCGAGGCGCAGCTTGACGGAAACCGTTTCCAGCATTTCCTGCTTTTCGGTGATCTTGATCGACAGATGCGAGGCGACCGTATCGGCCAACTTCGAATAGTCCTCGATCTGGCTTGCGGCGCCCACCACTTCCGGCGAGATTTTCTTGTTGAGCTTCACGTAGTTTTCGAACTCGGAAACCACGGAGCGCGACAGGGCTTCGACCTCGACCGCATCCTCGTCGGGTTCGGCAAGAACGCTCGCCGTCGCCTCGTAGAATTCTTCACGGTCGGTATAGCCGTCGATCTTGGCGCGCGAGCGGCCTTCGACCAGAACCTTGACGGTGCCGTCGGGCAGCTTCAGGAGCTGCAGCACGTTAGCGACGGTGCCGACCTTGTAGATTGCCGAGGGTTCGGGATCGTCGTCGCCGGCGTTGATCTGGGTGACCAGCATGATCTGCTTGTCGGAACCCATCACCTCTTCGAGCGCGCGAATAGACTTCTCCCGTCCGACGAACAAAGGCACGATCATATGCGGAAAGACCACAATGTCGCGCAGCGGCAGCACCGGATAGGTTTCGCTACCAGTCGCAGACGTTGAATTCGTCATTTCATTTCCTTTCCATCGTCCCGTTTCCGGGATACGTCCCGGGCAAATCACCCGGGCACTTCACTCTCGCCCAAAGTGGAGTTTTCGAAATTTGATTTCAAGCCTTGCAAGGCCGCCGCCGCTGGGATTGTGACAGGGGTATTACAAAGCGTGCGCACATTACGCCACGCGGAACGCCTAAGGACACGGGACGCGACTCACCGGAACTGCCAACCTGCGATCACATGCAGGCGAAGCAGCCCGAACATTGATGATCTTCCCGCACCGTCTCTAATGCAAGACGAATATGGTGCAATTCTTCGCGAGGCAAAAATGGTGGAAAAATCAAAATAAGCAAGGCTATCTACCAACATAAAAAAGAGGCCCCGACAGGGCCTCTTGCATTGTGCGGTCCGGAACGGGCGGATCAGGCCGAAACGTTCGCCTTTTCATCCTGCCGGTCGGCATAGATGTAGAGCGGCCGGGCGTTTCCACGCACGACGTCGTCCGAGATGACCACTTCGCGCACGCCTTCGAGCGTCGGCAGTTCGAACATGGTGTCGAGAAGGATCTTCTCCATGATCGAGCGCAGGCCGCGCGCGCCGGTCTTGCGGGTGATCGCCCGCTTGGCGATCTCGCGCAGCGCATCCTCGTGGAAGGTCAGATCGACGTCTTCCATCTCGAACAGGCGCTGGTACTGCTTGATCAGCGCATTCTTCGGCTCGGACAGGATCTGGATCAGCGCGTCCTCGTCGAGGTCTTCGAGGGTCGCCAGAACCGGCAGACGGCCGATGAATTCCGGAATGAGGCCGAACTTCACCAGATCTTCCGGCTCCAGTTCGCGCAGCACTTCGCCGACGCGACGGTCTTCCGCAGACTTCACGGAGGCACCGAAGCCGATCGAGGTCTTTTCGCCGCGGGCCGAGATGATCTTGTCGAGGCCTGCAAAGGCGCCGCCGCAGATGAACAAGATGTTCGTCGTGTCGACCTGCAGGAATTCCTGCTGCGGATGCTTGCGGCCGCCCTGCGGCGGGACCGAGGCAACCGTGCCTTCCATGATCTTCAGAAGCGCCTGCTGCACGCCCTCGCCCGACACGTCGCGGGTGATGGACGGGTTGTCGGACTTGCGGGAGATCTTGTCGACTTCGTCGATATAGACGATGCCGCGCTGGGCGCGTTCGACATTGTAATCCGCAGACTGCAGAAGCTTCAGGATGATGTTTTCGACGTCCTCGCCGACATAGCCGGCTTCGGTCAGCGTCGTGGCATCAGCCATCGTGAAGGGAACGTCGATGATGCGGGCGAGCGTCTGGGCAAGATAGGTCTTGCCGCAGCCGGTCGGGCCGACCAGCATGATGTTCGACTTCGCAAGCTCGACGTCGCCGCCCTTGGAGGCGTGCGCCAAGCGCTTGTAATGGTTATGCACCGCGACCGACAGGATACGCTTGGCCTGCTTCTGGCCGATGACGTATTCGTCGAGGACCTTGATGATGTCCTGAGGCGTGGGCACGCCGTCGCGGGACTTGACCATCGAGGTCTTGTTCTCTTCGCGGATGATGTCCATGCACAGCTCGACGCATTCATCGCAGATGAATACGGTCGGTCCGGCGATCAGCTTCCGGACTTCGTGCTGGCTCTTTCCGCAGAAAGAGCAATACAGGGTATTCTTGGAGTCGCCGCCGTTGCTGCCGCTGACTTTGCTCATATCACTTTCCTTCCAGCACTCCGCACTCACGTCAAAACGGGCGCGGTCCACTCTACCGCTTGCCGGCGCGCGCCCGACGGGCCTTGCGCGCCTGCCTTGCCTTAAGGGTACTCTACCGATCCTGCGCACATCATGCGGGATCAGCGGCAACGAAACCCCTAAGAAACGAATGCTATGTCATAAAAGTTCAACACAGCATTAATAAGTACTAATAGCGCTTTCCGTGCGACTTGAAACCCCTTTTTGCTCACATCGGGGTGAGGTGCACAGGTCGCGCCATCAGACTCAGTCTCCGGAGCCACCTTCCATTTCCTGACGCGATGTCAGGATCTTGTCGATGACGCCCCAATCCTGGGCTTCGTCGGCCGTCATGAAATGGTCGCGGTCGAGGGTCTTTTCGACTTCCTCCAACGTGCGGCCCGTATGCTTCACGTAGACCTCGTTAAGACGTCTTTTCATCTTCAATATGTCACGGGCATGGCGCTCGATATCGGACGCCTGGCCCTGGAAGCCGCCGGACGGCTGGTGCACCATGATGCGCGCGTTCGGGGTGGCAAAGCGCATCCCCTTTTCGCCCGCGCACAAAAGTAGCGAGCCCATGGAGGCGGCCTGGCCGATGCAGAGCGTCGAAACCGCCGGCTTGATGAACTGCATCGTATCGTAGATCGCCATCCCGGCCGTCACGACGCCGCCGGGCGAATTGATGTAGAGGGCGATTTCCTTCTTCGGATTTTCCGCTTCCAGGAAAAGAAGCTGGGCGCAGATCAGCGACGCCGTATAGTCTTCGACGGGGCCCGTCAGGAAGATGATGCGCTCTTTCAGAAGACGCGAATAGATGTCGTAGGAGCGCTCGCCGCGATTGGTCTGTTCGACGACCATTGGCACCAAGGCCATTGCGGTATCAACTGGATTTCTCATGTCCGTCCTTTGTCAAGCTTCTCTTGATCCCTGGCCGAAGGCAGAAAGGCGCTCCGGAATCAAATGGAATGGGTCATCCCTACATAGAGTGTCAACGCCCGGTACTTCAAGACGGAGCATCCGATATCCTTAACTGCCCGGGGATGCGCGAGGCTGACCGCTATTACGATTCGTGCCCGACCACAGCCGGCAGATGCCCCGGTTTCGGCTGATGGCACAGGTTTTTGCCCGATCAGGGTAAAGCAGGCGTGAACATTGTCTCGAAAATCCCACCGCCGCCGGTCCGAGCGCCGGATTTTCCGTGATCCGTGCAACGTCGTCTTAAAGACTGCATGGCATTCTGGCCGCGCTCGACATCGAGTATTGGAGTTTCGGGTGGATATTTTAACGGGCCTGATGATCTGGGCAGCGGAGGCGCTGACGCTTGCCGTCCTCCTGTGCTCACGCTGGTATTACGAGCGGGACCGCTTCTACCTGAGCTGGGGCAGCGGTTTTGCGCTGCACGGGATCGGCGTCATCCTGGTTGCGTTGCGCGGCGACATCCCCGATTTCGTCTCCATCCAGATCGCCAATACGCTGGTGCTCGCCGGTGTCGGCCTGTGGATCGCCGGCCTCCTGCAGTTCGACCGAAAGCCCGTGGAAGCCTACATCGCCATTCCGGCGCTTCTCTGGGTCGCGGGCATGTTCCTCTATCCGGTGCGCGAGAACTTCGCCAACCGGGTGGCTCTCCATAATGTCGCAACGATGGTCGGCCATGCGATCATGATCGCCATCCTCCTCAGGAATCAGGGCGCGTCGAAGATGACGCGACGGGTGCTTGCGGCCTTCATCGCCGTACAATTCTGCGCAAACGGCGTCGTCGCAGTTCTGGTGGTCGTCGGCGAGGCGAAAACCATCGGCGCGTCGCCGCACTCCGCCTGGCTGCTCTTCCCGGCAGCAGTCTGTTTCATCGCCAGCATCATGACCGGCGCCAAGCTGCTGACCGAGCGGTCGGAAGAGAAACTCAAGACGCTTGCCGTCACCGATCCGCTGACCGGCGTTCTCAACCGGCGCGGACTGATCGACGAGTTCCATGCCTTGAGAAAACTCGTGAACGAGGAAAAGCCGCTGATTGCTTTCCTGCATTTCGATCTCGACAGCTTCAAGCAGATCAACGACCGCTGCGGCCATCAGGCCGGCGATTCGGTGCTGGTCGCCTTCTCCCAGGTCGGCCAGACCTCGATGCGCGGCCGCGGCTTCTTCGGTCGCATGGGCGGCGAGGAATTCGCCTCCATCCTGCGCGTCGGCGACATGATCGAGGCCGCGAGCATCGCCGAGGCGATCCGCCTGACGCTCAAGCGCCAGACCATCGTCACGGGCGAGCACAACATCAGGGTCACCGTCAGTGCCGGCATCGCGCTCGCAGCAGCGGAAACCGCCGACCTCGACCTTCTGCTCAACGCCGCGGACCGGGCGCTCTATACCGCAAAGAACAGCGGTCGCGATCGCACCGCGATTGATACCGGCACCGACGCCTCGGTCGTTCCGGCCGTCGACCGACAGGGTGAGGACGAGGCACCGACCGACATGCGTGCCAGCCACCAGGTCGCAGCTCTCAAACGTCTGGCGTCGCTCGGCAAGCGCTGACCTCCCCTTGTCCTCTTCATCCTGAAACCCACATTCGTCCGCAGGGATAAAACGCGGAGAGTGGGTCATGCGGGCAGGATTTTCGGGGATCAGACTTTTCGCGGGCATTTTTCTTTCGTCAGTGCTTTCCGTCTCGATGTTTTCGGCCGGTACGGCGTTTGCCCAGCAGGCGTCCGATACCGTTGCGCCGGAACGGGCAACGGGGTTCACGTCCGCCAAGCGCGTCGAGACGAAAAGCTTCATGGTCGCCGCCGCCAATCCGCTGGCGGCCGAAGCCGGGCGCGACGTCATCGCCAGGGGCGGCAATGCGATCGACGCATTGATCGCGGTTCAAACCGTGCTCGGCCTTGTCGAGCCGCAGAGCTCCGGCCTCGGCGGCGGCTCGTTCCTCGTCTATTACGATGCGGCCGCCAGCAAGCTCACCACGTTCGACGGCCGCGAGACGGCGCCGATGGAGGCAACGCCAAAACTTTTCCTCGATACTCAGGGCCAGCCGCTGAAATTCATGGACGCGGTTATCGGCGGCCGTTCGGTCGGCACGCCAGGTACCGTGCGCCTCCTCTCCGAAGTCCACAGGCGCTACGGCAAGGCCGACTGGGCGAGCCTGTTCGAACGGGCGGAGAAGCTTGCCGCCGACGGTTTCCAGGTCTCCCCCCGTCTGGCTTTGCTGATCGCCGCCGACGGTGACCGGCTGAAGAAACACGATGGTCCGAAGGGTTACTTCTATGACGCATCCGGCGCGCCGCTGAAGGCCGGCACGGTGCTCAAGAACCCTGCCTATGCAGAGACGCTGAAGGCGATCGCGACCGGCGGCGCGGATGCCTTCTACAAAGGGTCGATCGCCGAGGCGATCGTCAAGACGGTGCGCGAAGCCCCGGGCAATCCCGGCGTCCTGTCTCTCGCCGATCTCGCCAATTACCGAGTCAAGGAACGCGAGCCGGTCTGCGCCGCCTACCGGGCGCTCGACATCTGCGGCATGGGACCGCCCTCCTCCGGCGCGGTCGCGGTCGGCCAAATGCTCGGCGTGATCGAGAATTTCGACGTCAAGGCTCTCGGCCCACGGAACGCCGAGAGCTGGCGGATCATCGGCGACGCGCAGCGCCTCGCCTTTGCCGACCGCGAGCGCTACCTGGCTGACCCGGATTTCCAGCCCTTGCCGATCAAGGGCCTGTTGAAGAAGGACTATCTCGGCAAGCGCGCCGGCCTGCTCGACGGCACCAAGGCTCTTAGCGGCGACCAGGTGAAGGCCGGCGAGCCGGAATGGGACCATGCGCTGCTGTTCGGCCGCGATGCGGCGATCGAGATGCCCTCCACCAGCCATTTCGTCATCGTCGACAGAGAGGGCAACGTCGTGTCGATGACCACGACGATCGAAAGCGGTTTCGGCTCGCGGCTGATGACAAACGGCTTCCTGCTCAACAACGAGCTCACCGACTTCTCCTTCAAGACCCATGACGGCAGCCTGCCCGTCGCCAACCGCGTCGAGCCGGGCAAGCGGCCGCGTTCCTCGATGGCGCCGACGATCGTGATGAAGGACGGCAAGCCGCTGCTCGCGATCGGCTCACCCGGCGGCAGCCAGATCATCGGCTATGTGGCGCAGGCCGTGATCGCCTATATCGACTGGGGGATGCCTGTGGAGCAGATCGTCGCCCAGCCGCATTTCATCAACCGGTTCGGGACTTACGAGATCGAGGCCGGCACCGAGGCGGAAAAGCTTGCCGAACCGTTGAAGGCGCTGGGGTACGAGGTGAAGCCGGGCGAGATGAATTCCGGGCTGCATGCGATCGAGATCACCGCGAGCGGTCTAGTGGGCAGCGCGGACCCGCGTCGCGAGGGCGTGGCGGTCGGCGAATGATCAATCGGCGCCGTAAACAAGCGCCGTCTTTGTCCTTCCCTTCGGATCGACAAACGGCGAACCGCTAAGCACGGTCATCGCCATCCAGGCGTTTTGGGCGACCTTGGCATCCGCCTCGCCGTCATCGAGAGGGAAACGAAAGCTGAATTCGGCGGCGATCGGCTCCAGCGCCTCGTCTTCCTTCCACCAGAGGATCAACGCGCACTCGGCCTTCACCTTTTTCGAGAGGCCCAGCCAGCCGTCCTCGAAGACGTGCTCGGTGACTTTCAGGCCCGAAACGGTCTGAACCTTTTCCTTCAGCGGCGGCAGCGACGCCCCGTCGAGTTTCTCGAAAGGGGCGAGACAGTCGCCAACGGTCAGGAGTTTTTTCCTGGGACCGAACCGGGCCTCGACGGAGCGGCTGAAAAGCGCCCAGAAGCTCGGCATTCCGGATCGCGGAACCGCCTTGACGTCCTCCTCGAACTTGCCCCGTCCGCGCCCTTCCCGCAGCCGGAACGCCTGCGCCCCGGCGAGCAGACCGTCCCCATGGCGGAATTTCAGCGTCGCATCCCAATCGCCATCGGATGCGACTGGCCGCCGCAGGCGGAAAACGAGGTCCGATCGCTCGTAGAGGGCGTTGTCCGGCGTATCCAGGAAAAGCACGTTTCGCTGCTTGTCGGGCTCCAACAGATTGAGCTTGCCGCTTGCGCCGATCCCGGCTTCGCCGAGCCGATTGACCGTGTCCGTCCAGAAATCCGCGGCCTTCGAACGGTAGGCGGCTTCGTCTCCGGCAAACTCCCGGGCGTGCAGCGTCAGCTTGTACTCGCGAGACGACAGTTTCATTTATTCCCTCCCCCAGGGCCGCTGCACCCCGTGCATCACCGACCATGCGCACAATCCTGAATAGTGTCAATTCGGCCCACTTTCCCCACCCGCTGAAATTCGCTAGGTCTCCGGACATGACCATTCTGCCCGATTTTCTCCGCATCGACCCTCAAACCCGCCGCGTCTCGCTCGACGGCCGCAACCCGGCTTTCTACAGCGATCCGAACTGCGTCTACGCCCTCCTCCACGAACATTGTCCGACCTTCTACTGGGAAGAGCAGCGGCAATGGTTCTTCACCGGTTACGACCATGTGAACGGGCTGCTGCGCGACCGGCGATTCGGCCGGCAGATCCTGCATATCGCCAGCCGTGAGGAGCTTGGCCTGCCCGAGCCGTTGGCTCATCTCGAAAATTTCGATCTCGCCGAGCGGTATTCGTTGCTGGAGCTTGAGCCGCCTGAGCACACGCGGCTTCGCACGCTCGTCAACCGCTCCTTCGTGTCGCGGCATATCGAAAGGCTCCGGCCGGATATCGCAGAACTTGCCGAAAAGCTGATCGACGGGTTCGAAGGCCAAGGCGAGACGGAGCTGCTTTCCGCCTTCGCCGACATCATTCCGGTAACGATGATCGCCCGGATGATCGGCATTCCGGACGAGATGGGACCTCAGCTTCTCAAATGGTCACATGCCTATGTCGGCATGTACATGTTCAAGCGGACCGAGGAGGACGAACATGCCGCCGACCGGGCAGCAAGAGAATTTTCCAACTATGTCAAAGGCCTGATCGCCGAGCGTCGCCGGGAGCCGCGCGAAGACCTTCTCACCCACATGATCCATACGGAGCACAAGGGCCAGTACCTCACCGACGACGAACTGGTCTCGACCACCATCGTGCTGCTCAACGCCGGCCACGAGGCGACGGTGCATCAGATCGGCAATTCGGTGCGGGTAATCCTGGAGAGCGGCCTGTCCCCGGCAGACCTTTTCCGCGACGAGGCGGCGACCGAGCGAACGGTCGAGGAAACGCTGCGCATCTGCGCGCCCGTGCATATCTTCCAGCGCTGGACGCTCGAAGACGTCGAGATCGACGGGCTCGAGTTCAAACGCGGCGACAAGGTGAGCCTTATCCTCGCCGCCGCCAATCTCGATCCGAAAAAATTCTCCGCTCCGCTGGCCTTCAAGCCCGACCGGCAGGAAGGTGCAAACCTCTCCTTCGGAGCCGGCATTCATTTCTGTATCGGGGCGCCGCTGGCAAGGCTGGAACTCAATACCGTGCTGCCCATCCTCTTCCGGCGGCTGCCCGGCATGCGGATTGCCGGAACGCCGGTGGTGAAGGACATCTACCATTTCCATGGGCTTGAGCGGCTGGACCTAGCTTGGGAACAGGCAAGCTCGGCTCTCTGATAGCGCCCGAAATCGGTGTGCAACTGCGGATTATGCCGCAGCTGCACTTCGCAATCAGGCTTCGGCGACAATTCCGTAACGGGTTGCCGGCTTGTTGAGCGACAGATAGGGGCGCAGCCCGCCGCGGGCGGTCGTGTAGGTCTCATAAAGCTGCGTATCGGCAAGCGACGGCATGGTGACCAGTTCGCCGCGGTCGAGCCCCACAAGCGCCGCATCGACGAGGTCGCCGACTTCCATGACCGAATTCGGGTCAAGACTGTCCATCGAGCCTCCGACGCGATCGAAGATTTCGGTGCGGGTATAACCGGGCAGGACTGCCTGGATCCTGACGCCGGTGTCCTTCAGCTCTGCAGCGAGGGCTTCCGTCAGGGCCAGAACGAAGGCCTTGCTGGCGGCATAAGTGCCGCTGAAGAATTCGGCGGCGAGCGCCACGGCGGAGGCGATGTTGACGATGGCGCCCTCACCCCGGGCAACGAAAGCCTGCGCGGCTGCGATTGCGAGACGGTTGGCGGCGGTGACGTTGAGATCGACCATCTGGTCGAGGTAATCCGGATCGGCTTTCAGCAGCGGACCGTTCGGGCCGATGCCGGCATTGTTGACGAAGAGGGTGATCGAGCCGTCTTCGCGCAGGCGCTTGTCGACGGCGAGCACATCGGCACGCTGGCTGAGGTCGGCGCGCAGTACGTCCGCCTTGATGCCATGTTCGCTCGTCAACCGGCCGGCAAGCGCCTTCAGGCGATCCGCGTCGCGGGCGACGAGGATAAGATCATAGCCGCGCTTGGCGAGCTTTTCCGCATAGGTCGCCCCAATGCCCGACGATGCGCCAGTCACGAGTGCGGTTCCGAGTTTTGAATTATTGGTCATGGTCCATCTCCTTCAGAGGTTTTTCGGGCAGAGGTTCTTCGAGTGGTGTCGCGGCCAGCGTTTCGGCATCTGGAATTTACTGGTATATGCCACCATATATGAAAAGGAGGATTTGAACCTGCAAGGGGTGGCGGCAAATTTTTATCCGGAGTGGAAGGGCCAGCCAAAAGCGGGCATTGTCCCGCGGCAAGATCGGAACGAGACATGACGGACAAACAGGACAAGCAAGGGCAGATCGAGGACGGCATCTGGCTTCACTGCAGCAACAGCGCGGTGCGCCGGGCTTCACGGCATCTCGGCCAGCTCTACGAGGATGCGATGGGCGATACCGGCCTCAAGGGGACGCAGTTCTCCCTGATGTCCCAGATCGCCGGATCCAACCAGCCAACATTGAAAAACCTCGCGGAGGCGATGGTCATGGACCTCTCGGCGCTCGGCCATACGCTGAAGCCTCTGATCCGCGACGGACTGGTGGAACTGGTACCCGATGCCCAAGACCGCCGCGCCAAGCGCGTCCGCCTGACGGAGACGGGCGCGGCCACCCAGCGCGACCTCACCGGCCGCTGGCAGGTCGCCCAGGACCGTTTCGACAAGGCATTCGGCAAGGAGAAGTCGGAGGAATTGCGGCGGACGCTGGCGTTCATCTCGTCGGGTGAATTCGCCAAGGCCTTCAAGCGGGATGAAGAAGCCTGATCAAACCCTGATCACGTAATCCTTGCGAGTCGTTTCAACCACTTCCCAGGTTCCCTTGAACCCGGGTCTGAGGATCATGCTGTCGCCGGCCCTCAACTGGACCGCCTCGCCGCCCTCCTCGGTGACGATCGAGTGGCCGGAGAGGATGTGGAAATATTCCCACTCGTCATAAACAATCCGCCATTTGCCGGGCGTCGCCTCCCAGACGCCGGCATAAAGCCCGGCCTCGGCTTCCTCGAAGTTCCAGGTACGGAACGTCGGGGTGCCGGAGACCAGCCGATCCGGTGCCGGCGCGCCCTCTTCCGGTTCGATGGACGAGAGGTCGAATTTGATCCAGGCGCTCATTATTTGGTCCTCTCGGCTGCATGTTTTCGAGCTGTTTGACGCGATCACGATGATCGCCCGCAGGCGCCCGATCGGGCCGCCTGCGGGCAATCATCATCAGATCTTCGACAAAGCCTGGTCGAGGTCGGCGATGATGTCGGCAGCATCCTCGATGCCGATCGACAGGCGCACCACGTCTGGCCCGGCGCCGGCGGCGATCTGCTGTTCTTCGCTCAGCTGCCGGTGGGTCGTCGAGGCCGGATGGATGACCAGCGAACGGGTGTCTCCGATATTGGCGAGGTGGGAGAACAGCTGCAGGCCTTCCACCAGCGTCTTGCCAGCCTCGTAGCCCCCGGTAACGCCGAAGGTGAAGACCGAGCCGGCGCCCTTCGGCGAATACCTGATCTGCAGGGCGTGGTTGGGGTCGTCCTCCAGGCCGGAATAGCTGACCCAGGCGACCTTCGGATGCGCCTTCAGCCATTTGGCGACGGCAGCGGCGTTGTCGCAGTGTTTCTGCATCCTGAGCGGCAGCGTCTCGATACCGGTCAGGATCATGAACGCGTTGAAGGGCGAGATCGCCGGCCCCATATCGCGCAGGCCCAGCACCCGGCAGGCGATGGCGAAGCCGATATTGCCGAAAGCCTGGTACAGAACGATGCCGCCGTATTCGCTGCGCGGTTCCGAGAGCATCGGATAATTGCCCGATTTCGACCAGTTGAAGGTGCCCCCGTCAACGATCACGCCGCCCATGGAATTGCCGTGGCCACCCATGAACTTGGTCAACGAGTGGATGACGATATCGGCGCCGTGCTCGAGCGGCCGGACGAGGTAGGGGGTCGCCATGGTGTTGTCGACGATCAGCGGAATGCCCCGACGATGCGCCACCTCGGCTATCGCCGCGATATCCACGAACGTGCCGGCGGGATTGGCGAGGCTCTCGATGAAGATCGCGCGAGTGCGCTCGTCGATGCCGGCCTCGAAGCTTGCCGGATCGTCGCTATCTGCCCAGCGCACCTGCCAGTCGAAACTCTTGAACGCATTGCCGAACTGGTTGATGGAGCCGCCATAGAGTTTTCGCGCCGCGATGAAATTGTCGCCGGGCTGCATGATCGTATGGAAGGTCAGCATCTGCGCGGCATGGCCGGAGGCGACCGCGAGCGCCGCAGTCCCGCCCTCAAGTGCCGCCACCCGCTCCTCCAGCACCGCCTGGGTCGGGTTCATGATGCGGGTGTAGATATTGCCGAACTGCTGCAGGCCGAACAGGGCGGCGGCGTGATCCGCATCGTTGAAGACGAAAGACGTGGTCTGGTAGATCGGCGTCGCCCGCGCGCCGGTCGTCGGATCGGGCTGGGCGCCCGCATGCACGGCCAGCGTCGAAAAACCCGGATTGAGTGTCGGCATTTTAGTCCCTCCCCTTGAATTGGCGCCTGTTTGTTAGCGCTCCAGCAGACCCCGGCGGTTGATCGCGATCAAGGTATATCGTTCTCCGGAATCTATCCTCCGAAGAAATAGAGAGGAGATTGCAATGGACAACACAATTCCGACCCTTGACCCCACCCGGGAAAATCTCACCGGCAGGCTGAAGCGCTGGTGTTCCGTCACATGGGCGGTGATCAACGAAGCCAAGCTTCTCGCCAGCCTCGACGACGAAACCGTCAAGCTGCTGGCACAGGACAACGCCTTGTCGGAGCAGGAACTGCGCGAGCTCATCGCCAAAGGCCCGCATGCGGCCGACGAAATGCTGGCGCTGATGAAGCTGCTCAACATCGATCCGGAGGAAGCCAGGCTGGAGGAGCCGGCCGAATTCCGGGACATGCACATCACCTGCGTCCACTGCGGCGAGAAGACCCGCTGTCGCCGCGAACTCACGGACGGCAGCGCCGCCGCTGACTTCGCAAGCTATTGCGGTAATGCCGAACTGCTCGACGACATGCGCAACCGGCCGGAACTGCTCGCCAAGTAGCTCGCTTCGACGGTCGTCTCAGGCAACGAGGCGGGGATATTCGATCGCCGGGCAGCGATCCATCACGACCTTGATGCCGGCCGCTTCCGCCTTTTCGGCAGCTTTGTCGTCGCGCACGCTCAATTGGCCCCAGATCACCTTCGGCCTGGTTTCGAGCCCGATCGCCTCGTCGACCACGCCGTCCAGATATTCAGCGGCGCGGAAAACGTCGACCATGTCGACCGGCTGCGGCACGTCCGAAAGCGTCCTGTAGACCGTCTGGCCGAGGATCTGCTTGCCGGCTTGGCCGGGATTGACCGGAAACACCGTGTAGCCCTTGGAAAGCAGAAACCCCATGACCCGGTTGCTCGGCCTGTCGGGATTGGGCGATGCACCGAGCAGCGCAATCGTCCTGGTGCCCTTCAGGATATCGGCGATATAGGCATTGTCGTAATGGTCATGGTTCATGACGGCGCCTCCTGCAAATAGTGCGCCTCTGGCGGCGCAGTGCTTCTGCGCTATGTAGGTCCGCGTCTCGTCAAAAGGGATGAGGATCATGAAAAAATTTCTCGGCTGTCTTGCGATCATTGCCTCCGGCACCCTGCTCTCGGCTGAGCCGGCCGCCGCGATATCGCGCTACAATTCCACCGGCATGTCCTGCGCCGCCGTACAGCGGGCGATCGGACGCGAGGGTGCTGTGATCCTGCGTTACCCGTCGCGCAACAAGGCGCGAATGACGCTCTACGACCGCTATGTCATCGACAGCGGCTACTGCGATGGCCATGAGTTCGCCGATCGGGTGACCGTGCCAACGGCCGACACGCCGAGCTGTCCCGTTCGGGCGTGCAAAAGGAGACCCGATCCCGAAGATTGTTTTCCTCTCCAGGCCGGGTGCCTGAGATTCTAGGCGGGCTTCTTGAGTGAAAAAATCGAGAATGCCCGGACGCTGAAGTTCTCCGAATGTTCGGACTAAATTCCCTCTTTGTACCCGCACATATTAGCACCATCTTATGGTTGAATTAGAAACTGCTACTAAATTTTGCCGGGGCAAACTTGGTTCTCTGAACATTTGTCAGGTTTTCTTTTCCGTCGTGCATCCCATTGAAATGTGAGCAGGTGACAGCTATCGCCGCGGCAAAATCCACCTGAAAGCTTCAAAAAGACGGATTTCGCAAATTCGAACTCCAGTCCTCCGTCCTTCTGTCTGCACAACTCTGGATTTAGCTCGAACGAGCGACAAGCACAATGGGTGGCGCAACTCACCCTGCCATCCCAACAGGTTTTTACGCTTCCGACAGCCGTTGCCAAGCCCGAGTTGCCGCGCGGCGGAATCCCGGCTCACGCATATAAGATGGGTTTTCTTTCCCATCATGAGAGACAAACGGATAGTGGCAGAACGGCCGGTCTGACGCCCTCGGCGGGAACGAGACAACGATTGAGCATTGACTGCTTCGTATTTTGCCCAGAAAATTGTGGTATCATAGGACCACATAGATAACCTATTGATTTTGCTGCATCTATTTTTCGATCCGCGAAAACCGTCACCTTGACGCTTTTGGCCTCCCTCGGTATAAGCCGCCCCAGAACGCGGACCGTCTCGGCCCGCTTTCTTTTTGCCGGCCTCGGCCAAGGCAATCCAAGCAACAAGAAACGCCCTGCATTCGAAGGTTTCGGATGTCATGGGTCCTAGAAGAAAGAGTTAAAAACATGTCAACCTTCGTTCAGAAGCCTGCAGAGGTGGTGAAGAAGTGGGTGATCATCGATGCCGAAGGCCTCGTTGTCGGTCGCCTCGCCACCATCGTCGCCAACCGTCTCCGCGGCAAGCACAAGGCCACCTTCACTCCGCACGTCGATGATGGCGACAACGTCATCATCATCAATGCGGAAAAGTGCGTCCTTACCGGCAAGAAGTATTCCGACAAGACCTATTACTGGCACACCGGTTACCCGGGTGGCATCAAGGAGCGCACCGCGCGCCAGATCATCGAAGGCCGCTTTCCGGAGCGCGTCATCGAGAAGGCTGTCGAGCGCATGGTTCCCCGTGGTCCGCTCGGCCGTCGCCAGATGAAGAACCTGCGCGTTTACGCCGGTTCCAACCATCCCCATGAAGCACAGCAGCCGGTCGCCCTCGACGTGGCATCGCTGAACAGCAAGAACGTAAGGAGCGCCTGATAATGGCCGATCTTTCCTCCCTGAAGGACCTCGCGCCGGCTTCCGAAGCTGCCGCTCCGGTCTATGTCCGCAAGGTCGACAGCCTCGGCCGCTCCTACGCGACCGGCAAGCGCAAGAACGCCGTCGCCCGCGTCTGGATCAAGGCCGGCACCGGCAAGATCACGGTCAACGGCCGTGACTTCTCGACCTACTTCGCCCGTCCCGTCCTGCAGATGATCCTGCAGCAGCCGGTTATCGCCGCTGCCCGCACCGGCCAGTTCGACATCGTCGCGACCGTCGCCGGTGGCGGTCTCTCCGGCCAGGCCGGCGCCGTTCGTCACGGCGTTTCCAAGGCACTCACTTACTTCGAGCCGGGCCTTCGCGGCGTGCTCAAGAAGGGTGGCTTCCTGACCCGCGACAGCCGCGTGGTCGAGCGTAAGAAGTACGGTAAGGCGAAGGCCCGCCGCTCCTTCCAGTTCTCCAAGCGTTAATCGCTTCTGGTTTCAGACTTGCAAAAGGCGGGGCTTCGGCTCCGCCTTTTCGTTTTATGGGCTTTCTCATATCGGCAGCTCGGTGGTCGATTTCAGTTCGCGCAGGACAAAGCTGGAGACCACGTTGCGCACATGCGGGTTGCGCATCAGGTGGCGGGTCATGAAAGCCTCGTAGGCTTCGACGTCGCGCGCCCGGATCTTCAGCATATAGTCGAAGGTTCCAGACAGCGCATAACACTCCATGATCTCCGGCCGGTCGCGCACGACCGTGGCAAAGGCTTCGATCGCCTCCTCGTGATGGTCCTCCAGCGTCACATGGGCGACGATGCAGAGCTTGAGGTCGAGCTTTGCCGGATCGAGAAGTGCTACCCGCTTTCGGATGACGCCCTCGGCCTCCAGTTCCTGGATCTTGCGCCATGCGGTGCTTTGCGACATGCCGGCCTTCTCCGCCAATTCGGCGAGCGACGAACCGTCGCCCGTCTGCACGAGTTGCAGAAGCTTGCGGGCCGCCTGCAGGTTTTCTTTCATGATGGCCTCTCCTCCCGAAATATCTTCCCATTATTTACGCTCAATTCGGCAAAGCTGAAATGATTACCCGCCCTTTCGGAGATATATTGGTGACCTGACGGCCGACGGTGTCTGGAGCACCCGGCCATTCCATCACGCAACGGGAGGCGCTGATGACCAAGCAAAGCACCTACACGGCAAACCTGCCGGATGCAGACGGCATCTACCACTACACACGCGAAGAAGACCGGATCTGGAGCGAGCTCTACGAGCGCCAGATGAGGCTGTTGGCCGACAAGGCCTGCCGGGAATATCTGGACGGCGTCCAGGCACTCGGGTTGAAGGCGGACAAGGTTCCGCAGCTTGGCGATGTCGACCGGCGCCTCAACGAGACCACCGAATTCGGCGTGGAGGGCGTGCCCGCCCTCATCCCGCCGTCGCGCTTCTACGAGTTGCTGTCGCAGGGCAAGTTTCCGCTGGCGACCTTCATCCGCCGCCGCGAGCACATCGACTATATCGAGGAACCGGATATCTTCCATGAGGTCTTCGGCCACTGCCCGCTCCTCACCAACCGGAGTTATGCCAATTTCGTTCGCCGCTTCGGCGAAAAAGCCGTTGGGCTTGGCCGGGAATATTCCTGGCACTTGTTCCGGATATTCTGGTTCACCGTCGAGTTCGGCCTGATCGACACGCCGCAGGGGCGCCGCTGCTTCGGCGCCGGCATCGTCTCCTCTCCCAACGAGACGCGGGCCGCTATGGAAGGCCGTCAGGCCGAATTCCGGCCCTTCGATCTGATGACGGTGCTCAGGACCCCCTACCGCATCGATATCGTCCAACCGATCTACTATGTCATCGACAGCTTTGCGCAGCTGGAATCGATCATCGAGGAGGATATCGGGGCGCGCATCAGCGAGGCCAAGGTGCTGGGAGACTTTCCGCCGGTGTTCGAAGCCAAGGCTTCCTGAACGGGAGGCATTTGTTTCGTTCAGGCTTGCCTTGTCGGCCCTTATTGTCCAACGTCCCGCCACCTTAACGATGGAGGGACGCCATGGCAGAAAAGTCGATCGACCATGCCTTCACTGCAAAAAGCCCGACCTCGGCCGCGTCGGACCCGACGTTTGCCGGCGCACTGTCGTTCATGCGCCGCCGTTTCACCAAGGATTTGACGGGTGTGGATACGGTCGTCTGGGGCATTCCCTTCGATGCCGCGACCTCCAACCGGCCGGGCGCGCGGTTCGGGCCGCAGGCGATCCGGCGGGCGTCGGCGATCTTCGACAACGATCCGCAGTATCCGTTCCAGCGCGATCTCTTCGCAGAGATAGCCGTCGTCGATTACGGCGACTGCCTGCTCGACTACGGCAACCACCAGAAGACCCCGGCGGCGATCGAGGCCCAGGCGAATGTCATCCTCGACAGTGGTGCCTTCCTGCTGACGCTCGGCGGCGACCACTATGTCACCTGGCCGCTGCTCAAAGCGCATGCCGCCAAACATGGGCCGATGGCGCTGGTGCAGTTCGACGCGCACCAGGACACGTGGCTCGACGACGAGGGACGCATCGACCACGGCTCCTTCGTGGCGCGGGCGGTGCGGGCCGGCATCATCGATCCTGCCCGATCGATCCAGGTCGGCATCCGTACCCACGCGCCGGAAGATTTCGGGGTCCGCCTCCTCTATGGCCATGAGGTCGAGGAGATGACGGCAGCCGAGATCGCCCGGGTTATCGTCGATCATGTCGGGGAAACTCCGACCTACCTCACCTTCGACATCGACTGCCTCGATCCGGCTTTTGCGCCGGGCACCGGCACGCCGGTCGCCGGGGGGCCTTCGAGCGCCAAGATACTCTCGGTGCTGCGCCGGCTTGGGGGCCTCGATATCCGCGGCGCCGACGTCGTCGAGGTGGCGCCGGCCTATGACCATGCGGATATCACCGCCATTGCGGGGGCGACGGTTGCGATGTATATGCTCGGGCTTCGTGCGGAACGCCGCGCGGGCGCGTTAAATTTCTGAATCAACTTGCTGGTAAACTGAATCCGGCATCCAATCCAAGGCACTGATCTAACAGGATAAGACCATGACAGCGAAAATCTTCATCGATGGCGAACACGGCACCACGGGACTGCAGATCCGCACCCGCATGGCCGGCCGCCGCGACGTCGAGTTGCTGTCGATCCCGGAAGCGGAACGGCGCAACGCCGCCATGCGCGAGGATCTCCTGAACAGCGCCGACGTCGCCATTCTCTGCCTGCCGGACGACGCCTCGCGGGAAGCCGTGACCATGCTTGCCGGCAACAACAAGGTGCGGGTGATCGACACCTCGACCGCCTTCCGCGTCGATCCTTCCTGGGCCTATGGCTTTGCGGAGATGGACAAGGCGCAGGCGGACAAGATCAAGGCCTCCCGGCATGTCGCCAATCCGGGCTGTTACCCGACCGGCGCGATCGGCCTGATCCGGCCGCTGCGCGCCGCCGGCATCCTGCCCGACGGTTATCCGGTCACGGTCAACGCGGTCTCCGGTTATACCGGCGGCGGCAAACAGCTGATCGGCCAGATGGAAGACCGGTCGCGCGAAGACGCGATCTCGGCCAACAACTTCCTCTACGGCCTGAACCTCAAGCACAAGCACGTGCCGGAGATGAAGATCCACGGCCAGCTCGACCGTGCGCCGATCTTCTCGCCGTCGGTCGGCCGCTTCGCGCAGGGCATGATCGTGCAGGTGCCGCTCTTCCTCGAAGACCTGAGCGACGGCGCGACGATGGAGAGCATCCACAAGGTGCTGGTCGAGCATTATGCCGGCCAGGACATCGTCACCGTCGTGCCGCTCGACGAGAGCAAGGCACTTGCCCGCGTCGATGCGGAAGAGCTGGTCGATACCGACACGATGAAGCTCTTCGTGTTCGGCACGCCGGGCGGCGCCTATGTCAACCTGGTGGCCTTGCTCGACAACCTCGGCAAGGGCGCCTCGGGTGCGGCCGTCCAGAACATGGACCTGATGCTTTCGGCTTGATGGCAGAAGGCATTCCCTTTTCCTTTCCTGGCGAATGGCGGATCGAAACCGCCAGACAGATTGCCGATACCGTCGTCGGCACCGTCCGCAACGTATTGCTCCGGGCCTAAGCGAATACCCGCTTCAGACCCAGATTGACGGCGAGCTTCTCGCCCGGACCGTGCACGGCGGCGAACAGCAGCCCGGCGAGGAACGTGAAGTGGTCGACGAAGAAGCCGAACTCCGCCTGGTTGGCTTCCCACAAGCTTGGGCCATGGAAAGCGAAGGCCAGGAAGATGACATAGACGCCGGCAAGCAGCGCCGCTTCGGAGAAGAAGGCGCCGGTCAGGAATGCGAGGGCCAGCCCCACCTCGAAGATCGCCGCAATCCAGGCGAGAAACAGCGGAAATGGAAATCCGGCGCCTGAGATGAAGACGGCCGTCGCCTGCATATCGAGAAACTTGAACGTCGTCGCCATGACGAACAGGCCGCCAAAGATCAGCCTTGCGACGAGAATTGCGATTGTCTTTGCCATAACCCTACCCTCTCCTGTGGCCGAAGCCGTTTGAACTATGTCCCAAGGACGGGCGACAGACACTGTGGCCGACATCGGGCTGCAGATTTTTTCGCAGCAAAAAAGGCGGACGGAAATCGATCCGCCCGCCTCTCGCAGATATTTGTCAATGTACGGGCAGATCAGCTCCGCGTGACGATCGCAGTCTCCGGCGGATATTCGCCGACGAAGGCGCGCCAGTGGGCGATCGCGAAGCCGAGCACGATCAGCGCGGCGGCCTGGTGCGTCAGCGCCAGATCAAGCGGCACCTGCATGACAAGCGTCGAGATGCCGATGACGGCCTGTAGTGTCACCAGCCCGAACAACAGGACGGAACGGCGGGCATGGGTCGAGCCGGGGGCCAGCCGGAGAGAGACGATCATGTGCACGAGAGAGGCGGCCCACAGAACATAGGCGCCGCAGCGGTGCACGAACTGCACCGTCTTCGGGTTCTCGAACAGATTGATCCACCAGGGCTGCTGGACGAAAAGGTCGGCCGGGACCAGGGCGCCGTCCATCAGCGGCCAGGTGTTGTAGGAAAGGCCGGCATCCAGCCCCGCCACCAGCGCTCCGAGATAGATCTGGAAGAGGACCAGGAAGGCGATCCCGCCGGCTGCCCATTTGGATCTTGCCGTCGGCAGAAGATCGCGGCTATGCGGCGCCAGCCCGCGCATGATCCAGATGCAGGCGCCGAAGATCAGACAGGCGATGACGAGGTGTGTCGCGAGCCGGTATTGCGAGACGCTGACCAGTTTGGTCAAGCCGGAAGATACCATCCACCAGCCGATGAACCCCTGGAAACCGCCAAGCGCCAGGAGGCCGACCAGCGGACCCCGTAGGCGCTTTTCGATGCGACCGGTTAGCCAGAAGAACATCAAAGGCAGGGCAAAGACCAGGCCGATCGAGCGGGCGAGGAACCGGTGCGCCCATTCCCACCAGAAGATCGACTTGAACTGATCGACCGTCATGTCCCTGTTGATTTCCTGATATTGCGGAATGCGCTGGTAGAGGCGGAACTCCACGTCCCACTCTTCGGCCGACAGCGGCGGGATGACGCCGTGGATCGGCTTCCATTCGGTGATCGACAGGCCGGAGTCGGTAAGCCGCGTCGCGCCGCCGACAAGGACCAGACAGAACAGCGTGAAAACAACGGCGCCGAGCCAGATACGCACGGCCTTGCGGTCGCGCTCGCGGCGCTTGGTATGGTTCAGGACATCGATGATCACTGCATCGGTTGCCGACATGGGTATGCTCCTGTCGCTCAAGCCAAAAGGACGCGGCACATGGCCAAGCATCCATCAAGCATTTCGCGTTGCTTTGCCCCATCAACCCATGCAAAACAAGCCCCGGCGCTTTGCGGCATGCGGTCGCGGATAGGAGAAGACGTTTTGGTCCCGCGTTTGAGAAGTTTCATCGGCACCATCCTGATCATCGTTCTGGTGATCTTCTATGCGCTTGCCGCGACGACTTTCGCGACGCTGCTGCTCGCCACTTCGCCGTGGTGGGTGCATTTCCTCTACTTCCTGATCAGCGGCCTCCTCTGGATTTTGCCGGCCATGCTGATCATCAAATGGATGGCCGGGCCGAAGCCCAAGGGATAGCCGGCTTTACCATCGGTTAACCAGCGGCAGCGGTTTCGCGGGGCGTGGGCCGCCGGTAAACCGAATTTTGGTGCCCTCCCCCTATGTTGCCAGCCAAACGGCATCAGCGGGCAAAGCCATGCAGCAGCAGAAGATCCACCACGAAGATCAGGTCGAGGACGTGCTCGACATGCCGAAGGCTCAGAAGACCGTCCGGCTCGCCGAGCTATCCCTCATTTCGACAGACGATCTCCATTCCGTGGAAGCCGAGTGGCGGCGGCTCGAAGGGCTTGGCAAGAACTCCCTTCATCAGGGTTTCGACTGGTGTCTCGCCTGGGTTCAAGCGCATCGCAGCGAACTTGCGATCATCCAGGGCGTTGTCGATGGCCGCACGCTTTTCATACTGCCGCTCGAAATCGTGTCGGAACGCCGCGCCCGGATCGCCCGCCTGCTCGGCCACCGGTTCAACAACGTCAATACCGGCCTGTTCGATGCCGAGCTCGCCGCACCCGATGCGGAAGAACTGCAGAATTTCGCCTGTGGCCTGAGGCTCGCCCTCTCCGACAAGGCGGATCTGGTCGTTCTCGACAATATCCCGCTTGTCTGGCGGGGCATGCGACATCCACTGTCCGCATTTGCTTCGATCGAAAACCAGAACCATTCCTTCCAGTTGCCGCTCTTTCAGAATTTCGAGGCGACGCTGGCGCAGCTCAACGCGAAAAGCCGCCGCAAGAAGTTCCGCTCGCAGAGCCGCAAGATCGAGGCGATCGGCGGTTATGACCATTTCATCCCGACGGACCCCGCCGAAAAACATGCCCTGCTCGATATCTTCTTTCGCCAGAAAGGCGAGCGTCTCAGACTGTTCGGCCTGCCGGACGTCTTCCAGCTGCCCGGCATCCAGGATTTCTTCCACCGCCTCATGGATGTCCCGGCCAGGGGAACCGACACGCCGCTAATGCTGCATGCCATCCGGCTGCGCGGCGAACACGAGGGGCATATCGCGGCGATTGCCGGCCTGTCACGCAAGGGCGATCATGTCATCTGCCAGTTCAGCTCGATCGACGAGACGATCTGCCCGGAGGCGAGCCCCGGCGAGTTGCTGTTCTGGCTGATGATCGAGCAGTCCTGCCGCGAAGGCGCGTCGGTGTTTGATTTCGGCGTCGGCGACCAGCCCTACAAGCGCAACTGGTGCACCCAGGAAACGGTGCAGCACGATATGTTGCTGCCGCTGACCTGGAAGGGTTCGGTGATCCGGCCGTTCCTGATCGGAGTGACCAAGGCGAAGGCGGCAGTCAAGCGCAGTCCCCACCTCTATGCGATGGTGCAACGCTGGCGGTCCCGCCGGTGCCCGAAAGCGTCGGAAGCTCCCGCCTCCGACGCCGAATAGTCAGGCGGCGCGGCGCTTGCCGGGACGTGGCGAATGCCGGTCGGAGGTCTGCGCCATGACCAGCAGGTTGCTGTAACCGGCCGCTTCGAAGTCCGTCACCAGCTCGGCGACTTCCTCATCCTTGAAGCCCGGCACCGACAGGACGATCTCCGCCATGGCGTTGCGGGTCAGGCGCGAAATGCCGGCGATCTCGGCCGGGCCGCATTCGATCAGCACCAGGTCATAAGCGTCCGCAAGCGCATCGATGACCATCGACAGGCGATCCACGCCGCGCATGGCACGCGCCGGATCGGAAGCGCCGTGCGGAATGATATGTGCCTCGGAAAGCCGATCCGGATGGATCGCATCGCCGAAGGCGGTTTCGCCGCAGAGAAGGTCGGTAATGCCGGGCAGTTTCGGATTTTCCACCATCATCTGCGTTGGGGCCGCAGAACCGGTCATGTCGACCAGCACGACGGTGCGGCCGCTCTCGGCAATCTCGCGGGCGAGCATGACGGTCGCTGTCGAGCCCTCGTCACCGCCCGGTGAAATGGCGATCGCGACTGGCACGTCGTGGCGCTGCAGATAATGCGCGACCGAGCCGAGGGTGAAGCCGCTATCGTCGACCTCCGCTACGGCTTCCTCCGCTTCGCTCTCCTTTTCGGACAGCGATTGTTCGGCGATCTTGGCATAGGCGAGCGCCGCCGCGTTCTTCGCGCTCTCGCGGGCCGGTTCCGGCCGGTCGAAACGGGCGGCCTCGGCCTGCATCTGGTGGACCGGCAGCGGAGCGGCCGCAGCGGCGGGCGCGGATGCGGCAGCTGCCGGCACAATCTCCTCATCAATCTCTCGAACGCTGGACGGACGCAGGGCACGGCCAGAGAAGAGCTCGCTGACGATAACGATCAGGCAGCCGAAAATGAAGGTGGCGAGCGATACGACGATGACGATCGGGATGATCTTCGGGAAATAGGGTTCCGACGGTTCGACGGCCTTCGAGACGACACGGGCGTCGGCCGGGCTCGAATTGCCCTCGAGGCGGGAGGTCGCCTCGCGGTAACGGGCGAGATAGGTTTCCAACAGCTGGCGCTGGGCGGCGGCCTCGCGTTCCAGCGCGCGCAGGCCCACTTCCTCTTCGCCCGTCTTGGCGGAATCCGCCTTCAAGCCGTTGAGCTGGCCCATCAACTGGCGCTCGCGGATGCGCGACATCTCGGCTTCGTTTTCGAGGCTCGCGAGGATCTTTTTGGTCTCGCTCTCGATCTGCTGGCGGATGCCGGAAAGCTGGCCGCGCAGGCCTTTCAGCCGCGGATGGCCTTCGAGCAGCGAGGTCGAGGAGTCGGAGATCTGTGCCTGAAGGTTGGCCTCCGCCTCCTTGAGCCGCTGGATGACCTGCGAGCCGACGACGTCGCTCAGCGTGTCGGAAGCGCGGCCCGCCTTCAGGGCGGTGCGGACGTTCTCCGCGCGAGCCTCGGCATTCGCGCGCTCGCCGCGGATACGGGCAAGCTCGGTCGAGATGTCGTTGAGCTGCTGGGTCGAGAAGCTGTTGGTCTCGGTGGTCTGGAACAGGCCGTTGGAGGAGCGGTAATCCGCCACCTTCTTTTCGGCCTCCTTGACCTTGCTGGTCAGGTTGGCGATTTCCGGTTCCAGCCATTTGGCGGTTTCTGAATGAGTGTCGAGCTTGGCGCCGCTCTGGAGCTGGAGATAGACTTCCGCCATCCTGTTCGGGATGTCGGCGGCGAGCTTCGGATCGCGCGAGGAGAACTCGATGGCGATGACGCGCGAATTCTCGACCGCATAGACATCCAGCTTCTCGCGGAATTCCTGGATCACCCGGTCTTCGGGGTCGAGTGACATCGGATCCTGCTTCAGGCCGATCAGGACCAGCGGATCGGGCAGGAAGGACTGCGCGGCCGGATCGAATTCCTTGAGCCTGGCGAGGTTGAGGTCGCGGGCAACGCGCTTGATGAGGTCGGACGATTGCAGCAGCTGCGCCTGGCTGGTGATGTTAAGCGAGTCCAGCAGCGGGTCGTTGGCCTGTGCCGCGGCGTCCCCTCCCGACAGGTTCGGGGAGCGGGATTCGATCAGGAGCCGCGTCTCGCCCTTGTAGCTTGGCTTCATCAGGGTGGTGCCGACAAGGGCGAGCGCCGCCGCGACGACCGTCGCGCCCAGTATCCTGCCCTTGCGTTCCCAGACCGCCGATATGACCCGCCCAAGGTCGATGTCCACGTCCTGATTGCCACCGTTTACGCCTGACATGATACGCTCCAACTGATCGGTTTCGGCAAAGAGTAAAGGATCATGGTAACGCGAGGGTTAATGGCCAAGTACAGCGGTGGCACCCCAAGAAAATCCCCAAATTCCCAGCCTCTTTACCGGGCATTAACCCTAACGGATCGATAACGGGGACAGATGGTATGAACAGCCGGAGCCTCGACCGCGGAAATGTCCTTCGCCCCCTTCAAACGCGTGATGGCCAAACAGGTGCTGGCGTTAGCCCTCGCTGCGACGGCGCTTGCCGGCTGCACGAGCTACGCGCCCGCCCCGAAAAGCTTCCAGCAGGCAGCCATGCAGCCGTACAGGCTGGATAGCGGCGATCGGTTGCGCGTCAGCGTCTTCGAGCAGCCCGGCCTTACCAACACCTATACGGTCGACCAGGCGGGTTACATCGCCTTCCCGCTGATCGGCCAGGTGGCTGCCCGCGGCCAGACGCTGCCGGCGCTGGAAGGCTCGATCGCTTCCCGGCTCAAGCAGGGTTACCTGCGCGATCCGGACGTTACCGCCGAGATCGACCGCTATCGTCCCGTCTTCGTGATGGGCGAAGTCGGCCGGCCCGGGCAATATTCCTACGTGCCGGGGATGACCGCCCAGAACGCGATCGCGATCGCCGGCGGCTTCACCTCCCGCGGCAACCAGCGCGATGTCGACGTCACCCGCAAGATCAACGGCCAGGTGATCACCGGCCGCACCGTCATCTCTTCCACGGTGCTTGCCGGCGACACGATCTACGTCCGCGAGCGGCTGTTCTGACCGGTCCATGGCGGAGAGCCCTCCCTTGCGGATACTGCACTGCTTCAGGTCGCCCGTCGGCGGAATCTTCCGCCATGTGCGCGATCTCGTCGAGGAGCATCGGGCGGCCGGCCACGAGGTCGGTATCCTGTGCGACAGTTCGACCGGTGGAGCGCATGAGGACCGGCTGTTCGACAGCGTCAGGCCGCTGCTTTCGCTCGGCCTCACCCGCATTCCGATGCGCCGCGCGATCGCCCCTTCCGATTTCGCGGCTATCTACAGGAGTTACAAACACATCAAGAGCTTGCAGCCGGACATTTTGCACGGGCACGGCGCCAAGGGTGGCGCCATTGCCCGGCTGATCGGCTCAGCCCTGCGGGTCAACAGGTATCGCGTAGCCCGCCTCTATTCGCCGCATGGCGGCAGCCTGCATTTCAGCCGGTCGAGCCTTTCCGGCCAGGCCGTGCTGCGGCTGGAACGTTTCCAGGAGCATTTCGGCGACGCTCTCGTCTTCGTCTGCGACTACGAGCGGCGCACCTACGAGGCCAAGGTCGGCAAACCGCGCAAGGTGTCGCGGGTGATCTACAACGGCATCAAGGACGCCGAGTTCGAGCCGATTGCCACCGACCCGGCGGCACCGCATTTCCTCTATATCGGCATGCTGCGCGACCTCAAGGGACCGGACGTCTTCATCGACGCCTTCGCCCGCACCGAAAGGGCGGTCGGTCATCCGCTTTCGGCCCTGATGGTCGGCGATGGCCCGGATCGCGACCGCTACGAGGCGATGATGGCCGAGCGCGGGCTTGGCCGGCGCATCCAGATGAAGCCGGCCATGCCGGCGCGCGACGCGTTCGCCATGGCGAAGATCGTCGTCGTCCCCTCCCGCGCGGAGGCGATGCCCTATATCGTGCTCGAGGCGCTGGCGGCCGGCAAGCCGGTGATCGCCTCGAGGGTCGGCGGCATCCCGGAAGTGCTCGGCGACACCAGTGCAGCCCTTGCCATTCCCGGCGACGCCGCGGACCTCGCCCGCGTCATGACGCAAGCGGTCACGACGCCCGGCTGGCAGGATGCGGTGATGCCGAAACCGGAAGCCTTCAAGGCGGTGTTTTCCGCCTCGGTCATGGCCCGCGAGATGCTCGGCCTGTATCAAGACCTGACAGGTTCGAGGCCGGATTCGGGACGCGGCTAAAGGCTTCCTTCACCTCTTTTTGGTAAGCGTTTCCCATTGCTTCCAGTGTCGCCGGGGCTGCCAACGCCGCCGGGCTTGGAAGACCAAAGGGATCGGTCCATGAACCAGCCGAACAAGTCCGAGCAGTTCGATGTCGAAAGCCTTCGCAAGAAGGTTTCGGAACTCCGCGCAGCCGACGAAAAGCATGATCCGGCGAACGCCACGGTGCTCAATCCATTTGCGCGCCAGATCGCCGAGCAGTTCCGCAACGACAGCTATTCGCCGACGATGCTGATCGGCCTGTTCCGGCTGTTCGAACTGCTGGCCATGCTCGCGATCGGACTTGGTGTCGGGGCGCTTTTCGCGCCGATCGATCTTACCGGCTTTTTCGCCCGTTTCGCCTTCGTCGCCTGGGGCTCGACGCTCACCGTCCTGCTTCTGCAGGTAGCCGACACCTATCAGATCCCGTCGCTCCGCGGTGCCTCGCGCACCGCCAGGCGGGTCTTCGTCGGCTGGACGATCGGTTTCCTGCTAACCGCCTCGACCCTCTATCTCGTCGAACCCAAGCCCTATCCGCTTGCCGGCCTTTTCGCCTGGCTGGTCACCGGCGCCTCTTTCCTGTTCCTCGAACGGCAGCTCACGGCCTTTGCGATCCGTCACTGGGGTCGCAACGGCGTGATGGAACGCCGCGCCATCATCGTCGGCGGCGGTGAACCGGCCAAGCAGCTCGTCCGCCAGCTCGAACAGCAACCCGACAACGACATCCGCATCTGCGGCATATTCGACGACCGCAACAGCGACCGTTCGCCCACCGTCGTCGCCGGCTATCCGAAGCTCGGCACCTTTGCCGAACTCATCGAATTCGCCCGCCTCGCCCGCATCGACATGCTGATCATCGCGCTGCCGGCCAGTGCAGAGGCCCGCATCCTGCAGCTGCTGCGCAAGCTCTGGGTGCTGCCGGTCGATATCCGCCTTGCCGCCCATGCCAACCGCCTGCGCTTCCGCCCGCGCTCCTATTCGCATGTGGGCGCGGTGCCGATGTTCGACATTTTCGACAAGCCGATCCGCGACTGGGATTCGGTCGCCAAGCGCGTCTTCGATATCGTCTTTTCGGTGGTCGGCCTCCTTCTCACCTGGCCAATCATGCTGGCTGCGGCAATCGCCGTGAAGGCGACCTCGAAGGGGCCGATCCTGTTTCGCCAGAAGCGCCACGGCTTCAACAACGAGATCATCGACGTCCTGAAGTTCCGTTCGATGTACACCGACCTCAGCGACCAGACGGCGGTCAAGGCCGTCACCAAGGGCGACCCGCGCGTCACGCCGGTCGGCCGCTTCCTGCGCAAATCCTCGATCGACGAACTGCCGCAGCTGTTCAACGTGCTGCGAGGCCAGCTTTCGCTCGTCGGCCCGCGCCCGCATGCGGTGCTCGCCCAGACGGGCACGCGCAAATATGTCGACGTGGTCGAGAGCTATTTCGCCCGCCACCGCGTCAAGCCGGGCGTCACCGGCTGGGCGCAGATCAATGGCTTGCGCGGCGAACTCGACAGCGACGAGAAGATCCGTGCCCGCACGGCCTACGACCTCGACTATATCGAGAACTGGTCGCTGCTCTTCGACCTCAAGATCCTGTTCATGACGCCGATCCGGCTTCTCAACACGGACAACGCCTATTGAGCACGCTCGACTATAGCCGGCCAGGCAGCCACCCAGCAGGTTTCGACAGCCGCCTTGCCGCTATGAAGCTGGCCGGTTCCGGCCTGATCGCCTTTGGCGTCTTCCTGTCCGGCTTCGTCATTTCCGAGCCTGCCCCTTACGAACTGATCATGGTGATCCAGATCGGCATCTGGTTCCTGCTCGGCCTGAAGATCTCGCGCACCGTCGCGCCGCTTCTCGTGATGTTGCTGACGTTCAACATGAGCGGCCTGTTCTCCATGTTCGTCATGAAGGACATGAGCGAGGCGCCGATGTATTTCGCCGTCTCCACCTTCCTGGCGCTAAGCTCGGTGTTTTACGCGGCGATCATCGAGAACGACCACCGGCGCCTCAACCTGATCTTCAAGGCTTGGGTGATCGCCGCGATCATCACCTCGCTGCTCGGCGTTCTTGGCTATTTCAACGCCTTTCCGGGCTCGCATGTGTTCACCCGCTACAATCGCGCCATGGGCGCCTTCCAGGACCCGAACGTCTTCGGTCCCTATCTCGTCGCCCCCCTCCTCTACCTCCTCTACCGGATGCTGACCGGACCGCTGATGAAGGCGCCGCTGCTGATCGCCGGCATCCTCGTCCTGGCGCTCGGCATCTTCCTCTCCTTCTCGCGCGCCGCCTGGGGCCTTCTCATATTTGCCGGTATCGCTCTGGTGATCGTCATGCTCCTCAAGGAGCGCACCACCGCCTTCCGGTTCAAGATCCTGGCGATCGCCGGCGGAGCCGCGATCTTCCTTGTCCTTGCCCTGGCGATCGCGCTGCAGTTCCCGCAGGTCTCCGACCTGTTCACGAACCGCGCCAAGCTGGTGCAGGACTATGACGGCGCCCGCCTTGGCCGTTTCGAGCGCCACAAGATCGGCTTCCTGATGGCCATGGAACGGCCGCTCGGGCTAGGCCCGATGGCATTCGGCAAGATCTTTGGCGAGGACGAGCACAATATCTGGCTGAAGACGCTGACCACCTATGGCTGGCTCGGCGCGATCACCTATCAGATCATGATCTGGTCGACGCTGTGGTTCGGCTTCCGCTACATGCTGCGTGAACGCCCGTGGCAGGCCTATCTGATGGTCGCCTGGGTGATGATATTGGGGCATGCGATCATCGGTAACGTCATCGACACCGACCACTGGCGGCATTTCTACCTCCTGCTCGGCATCGTCTGGGGCTGCATTGCGCTGGAGCACCGTTTCGTCCGGTCGCAGCGGCGATCCCCCTCGCCGGCCGCCAGGACCGCTTGACTTTAAGGTCCAGCGCTCCAGATTTTCTATCATGCTGACGGTCTCGCAACTCCGCGCCGCACGCGCGATGACAGGAATGACGGTGGAGGAACTCGCCGCCGCATCCGGGCTCTCCAAATCCGCAATCGAAGAAGCCGAGGCCTCGCAGGTCTTCGCAAATGCCGCGGTTACCGATCGGCTCCGTTCGATCTTCGAGTCGAAGGGCGTGCTTTTCCTTGGCGCAGGCGAGGACGATGCGGGTGCCGGGCCGGGGTTGAGGCTGCGCCAGCAGTTTCACGACGAGGGAATCCGCCCCCAGAACCTCAACGCCGCAAACGACGACTGAAAATCGCTGCAGCGCGGGAACTCTTTGAGATTTCACGCGTTTCCCCGCCGTCAGACGATATATGCAGGGGGGTCACGCATGACACGCACAAACAATCTCTATCTCGTTATCGGCGCGTTGCTTGTCGCCGTTATCGGCCTCGGGTTTTACGTCTATCGCGAAGAAACCCAGCCGAAGGGCGTCGAACTCAGCATCGGCCAGAATGGTATAAAAGTCCAAGAGAAGTGAGGGTTCGTTAGAGGATACATTATTAACGATAGAAGCTCAGAGTTGTCCGGAACAAAATTCACCATGTGCGTTTAGTTTCAAATAAGCAAGAAAAGGGGATACTTATGACCAGGCATATGAATCTCGACGAGGTCGACAGTAAAGGGCTGAAGAAAGTCTGGAGCGTTGCCGAGTTCGCCAAGCGTTATCGTCTTGACTGCGAAGAAGAAACGCGATTGCTGAAGCTGTTAGGGCCGTTTGCGTCCCAGCAGGAACTGCTGATGAACGCGAGCCGCGCGCCGCGTTTCCGCTAGACGTTTCCAGATATCCCGCTCGATCTTTCTGCGTGGCTTTCAAGCCGAAGTCGAGAGCATGCGTAACGTCGGTTTGCACTCAAACTGCCTCCTCCAGCGGAACCTTTGTCATCCTCTTCTAGTTGGTCTCTCGTGAACCAATTGGCGCCCAGGCGGTCGAACCGCCGCGCAGAAGGAGGATAACCATGATCAGACTGATTTCGAACGCGGGGCTTGCAGTTGCCCTTTCGTTAGGCGCCATCGGCGCCTTCTCCCTTCCCGCTTCCGCGCAGGATATCCAACTGCGCGTCGGACCAGATGGCGTGCGGCCTATGATCCGTGACCGGGATCGCGATTACGATCGCCGCGGCTGCAGCCCCGGTGAAGCGCGTGCCGCAGCCCGCGACGAAGGCTTTCGCGACGCCCAGGTCGTCCGCGTGACGAGCCGCAGCGTCACCGTCGAGGGCTTCACGCGCAACGGGCCGGATCGCATCACGTTTGCAAACCGCCGCGGCTGTCCGGAAATCTGACCTGTCGCCGAGGCTGACCGCTCCATTGACCGCGAAAGCCGCGCCTAAACTTGGGCGCGGCTTTTATGTTCACCGGCGCATTCTCATGCCGGCCATTCTCTTTTTCTTCCGATCGAGGGATTTTGAGCTTGCGCCGCGATAGCGGAGCGACTAGGGAAAACATGCTCATTGAGCAGGTCGGGGCGTAGCGCAGCCCGGTAGCGCACTTGACTGGGGGTCAAGGGGTCGTCGGTTCATTATGCGGGATCGCTGGCTTATGTTCAGACTGAGTAGAGAAACCATAACGGAATGTAGCGCAGCCCGGTAGCGCACTTGACTGGGGGTCAAGGGGTCGTCGGTTCGAATCCGGCCATTCCGAGGTTTTTCGCTTTAAAATCAAAAACTTAGGACTCGCCTTGATGTTGATGAGTACTTGAGTGCGTGTCCTCAACACGAGTGAACTTCAATGAAGGAGCTTCACCGACAGGACAATATTTGTTCAACTGCAAGTGTTCAGATTCCATCGACCCTCATGAAGAAAGACTAATGCGGGTTTTCCCGCATTCTGCTTTGTCAAAGGATCGGTGATCCGGCGATTGCCTCGGATAAAGCCGGAAGATCACCGATACACCTTTGACCTAAGAAAGCCGGCCGCTAGGCCGTCATTTTCGGCGGAGCCGTACGGACCCTCTGGGCTTTTAGGTTCCTATCCCGCCGGTTTAAGAAACCGCTCTCAGGTAGCGTTGGTTGGTACGCCTAAACCCGGCGTTCCATCGGACTCCCACACCTTAGAAAATCTCTCGCGATACGTCCCCCTACCCCAGAAACTCTACATTCTCCCCTCGTAAAATTTCTTTACGTTGAGAAGGGGATTGCAGCAATTGCTGCCGAAGGGCGCTTCGGCGGGTCAGTTCGCAAGCAGATAGGTTTGGAGATGTTCAAAGACGTCACCGAACTATTCAAGCACGAGCGGGACGATCGCGATAATTGTGACAGCCTCTCGCGATTAACACGGGAAGCGATGACGGTCGACTTCGCTCAAACGCATCCTGTCGCGCGCTATCAACAATTGCGCGCTCGAAATAGGCATCGGGGTCTTCAGATACTGTCGTGATCGATTTCTCATGTGTGTATCCAGCTATTTCAACAAGATCATGCTGACCGGCGGAAAAGTGCTGGTCCGACCTCCCTCTGCTGTCGTCGAGCAACGCGCGTTCGCGGCTGGCTGATGCCAACTCGACGGCCCCGGGGCGACGACGTTCGTCCCATTGGCCGACCGAGGTAGAGTGTCTGCACAATCTTTTAGCAGCGCAAACCTATCAGCTGACTATGGCCCCGGGATTCCGCGAAATCATGATGGGTGCCCCGCGAACCACTCGGCTGATGGCCGGCCTACGTCTTAGTGGTGCCGGTCGCTGATTGCATCCCTGGCCTGGTCGTCGGGATTCAGAGATCGATTCCGCAGGCATCGCTAAGTCATTGAAAACTGATTCGTTTCGATTCGGAACGAATCGGTTGCGTAATGATTGAGTCGCCAATCAGTCGAGTCGGAGTTTAGCGTCATGGCAGGTCAGCGGGCACAGTGGAAAGGCTTCGTGAAGTTCGGAGAAGTGTCATGCGGGGTGGCGCTCTACACTGCCGCATCCACATCGGAGCGCATCACCTTCAACACGATCAACACCGCCACCGGAAACCGCGTCAACCGCGTGTTTATCGACAGCGAGACCGAGGAGCCTGTACCGAAAGAAGCCCAGACCAAGGGCTTCGAGATCGAAAACGGGCAATACATCATCATCGACCCCGAAGAGGTGGCGGCAACGATCCCCGAGAGCAACAAGACGCTCGAGATCGAGGCGTTCATCCCCTGCTCCGATGTCGACGACGTATTTTTCGACAAGCCTTACTACCTGACGCCGGACAGAATGGGTTCCGACGCCTACGCAGCCCTGCGCGATGGCATGCGGAAATCGAATGTCGCCGCGATCGCTCGCACGGTCCTGTTCCGCAGGATGCGCACCGTCTTGATCCGGCCCCATGGCAAGGGCCTCATAGCCACGACGCTGAACTACGACTACGAGGTACGCTCGTCGAAAAAGGTATTCGAAGAACTGCCGAAGATCAAGATCGAGGGTGAGATGCTCGATCTCGCCAAGCACATCATCGGCACCAAGAAGGGCGAGTTCGATCCTGCGACCTTCGATGACCGCTATGAAGCGGCGCTGGCCGAACTGGTCAAGGCAAAGATCGAAGGCAAGGCACTCCCGAAAAAGAAGAAGGTCGAAGTCTCGAAGCCAAACGACCTGCTGGCCGCGTTGCGTGAAAGCGCCGGAATGATGAAGGCCGCAGCGGACAAACCGAAACGCACTGCCGCCAATGCCAACGCTGGCACCGGACGGCAACGCGCCGCGCGCGGGACGGCCGCGAAGTCCTCCGCGGTGAAGACAGCCCCACAGCGCAAAGCAGGCTGAGGAGACGGATCATGGCATTGCGTCCCTACTGGAAAGGCTATCTGAAACTCTCCCTCGTCACCTGTCCGGTAGCGATGACCCCGGCGACATCCGAATCCGAGAAGGTGCGCTTCCATACCCTGAACAAGGCGACCGGCAACCGCGTCGTCTCCCAGTACCTCGACTCGGTGACGGGAAAACCGGTGCGCGACGAGAACGAGGCGAAAGGGTACGCCCGCGGCGAAAACGACTATGTCATCCTGACTGAAGACGACCTCGATACCGTGAAGACGATCGACATCGAGAAGTTCGTGCCCGCCGACAGCATCGAGTGGGTCTATCTGGAGAAACCGCACTATCTGATGCCCGACGACGCCGTCGGAAACGAGGCATTCGCTGTCATCCGTGATGCGATGAAAGCTGACAAGGTTGTCGGTGTGTCGAAGCTCGTCATCGGCCGCCGCGAGCGCGCTGTCGTCCTCGAGCCTCGCGGTGAGGGCATCGTACTCTGGTCGCTTCGTTTCGGAGACGAGGTCAGACCCGAGGAGAACTACTTCGAGGACATCGAGGACGAAGCCGATCCAGATCTGTTGCCGCTGGTCCAAAAGCTGATCAAGCAGAAGACTGCGCGGTGGTCGCCGGACATGGTCAGCGACCCGATCCAGGAGAGCCTCCTCAAACTCATCGCTGAAAAGAAGAAAGCCCTCAAGCCTGCCAAGAAATCAACTAAAGGCAAAGGGACGGCCGCTCCGGCCTCCAACGTCATCAACATCATGGACGCATTGAAAAAGTCATTGGCCGACGAACTCAAAAGCAAAAAGGCGGGATAGGATGGACAATGTCGTCGAAATCGAACTGTGCGAACCTTCCCCTTTTCTCTTCGGAGAGAACGGCCATCTCGGAGTGACTGATGGCACGTCGGTCTGGATCGTCGTCGTAACCCGCGAGGCGATGATCGCCACCGCCGATCCTCCAGAGGCGTCGCTAAAGCGCCTGGCACGCTATGCAGATGTCTACCGTGACATGGCCGAAGTCATGTTGGCGCGGGGAGATGGCGACGACGGCAAGGTTTGGATATTCGAAAAGGACGTCCTTGCACTTCGAGCGAAGCAAAGGCCTCGGGATTTCAATGGCCGCAGGAAGTTGTCGTCTCTATCAATCGGGGCTCACCGCTGATGGCGGCTTTATGTCTGCTACCGACGTGCTTTCGGTGTCGTCCCTCGCGAACCTGTCGTCGGCCTGCTGATTGACCTTCGTCACATCCTCGGATTCTTGCTCGGCCAGCTCATGCTGTTCTTCGGCACGCCGCCAATGTTCGTCGTGTGAACCTTCCGGGCGACCATCGTCTTCCCAGATCTTGTAAGCCCGCTCACGCTGCTGCTGTTCCTTGTCTACCATCTCGCGCTCCTCCACGGCTCACTGAATATAACCCGTGCCTCGCGAAGTCGTTCCTGACGTCAAGGCCAGCTGACGCCTGGCCAACGGGCAAGCTTGAGGGCGAGCTCAATGGTCATGTCACAGGAGTAGCGGACTTTCCGTCGCCGTCTTTTTCTTGACCCAGAGTTCGGACGTCCTCTCCATCGACATCAGCTCTGGCGGGAAGGACCGCCTTTGGAAGGCCAGTACATCCTCGAAGCTTCCGTGTAGCCATCGATCGTAATCATCGCGGCGGAGTATCACTGGCATCCGGTTATGGACGGGAGCCACGAACGCGTTGGCGTCAGTCATCGTGCCTGAGTATACCGGACCCCACTCGTCGCTGACGCGCCAGAGTCCGGCCCAGGCGAAAACGGGCTCGCCCGGCAACGAAAACCACGTCCTGGTCATCGCACCTTTCTGCCCCTCGGGTTCAGCGAAATGCGTAAGGGGGATTAAGCAACGCCATTGCGGCTTGCGGGCCAGACCGACCCAAGTACCCTTGGTCAAGTCCGCGATGTTGTTGACGGGCTTGGGCTTCGCGTCCGGCTTCATAGTCGCGAACCGCATCGGAAACCCCCACGTCATCGACCGCAGTTCCCGCACGCCTTCGTTTTCCGTGACGACCATGCCAGGTGTCCCCGGGTAAACTTCCTCAGGAGCGTTGGATGCCATCGGGTTCGCCACCCGGAAGTGTGCGGCAACCTCGGCGGCGGACTTGCGGACGGTATACAAGTTACACATGCGTTGTCTCCCGGTAGGTCGCGGGTTGCTAGAACATGGCGTCGTTGGCGCTGCGCGGCAAGGCTTTCCCCGGCGGGCTCCCGCTTTGCCAGCGGTCTCGAGTGTAAAGGATTTCGAAGTCTTCCGAAGGCGGGGGATCGCGAAACTGAATCGCGATGACGTCCTGGATCGAACCGTGAAGCCAGCGGTCGTATTCGTCTGGTTTCAGAAGGACCGGCATGCGGTCGTTGAACGGCTTGATCTTCTCGTTCGCTGTCATCGTCATTCCGGCAAACACGGGTCCGAAGTCGGCCGTGTTCTTGCAGAACCCGGCCCAAGCCATCAAGGGCTGGCGGTTCATCGAGAACCATGTCCTCTTCTTCTCGCCCTTGGGGCCGTCGGGGTTTGCGAAGTGAGTGAGCGGTATCAGGCATCGATAGCGCGGATCAACGACAATACGATCCCAGAGCGGATTGGTGAGGTCAGCTACGAGACCGATGCGACTTGGCGGCTCCCCGCCTGTCCGCATCTCGCGTGTCTGCCTCGGGAAGCCCCACGGGATCGACTTGAGCAGACGGAGACCGTCCTTCTCGAGCACGATCAGTCCTTGTGTGCCCTCGATCGTCTCGCTCGGGAGGTCAGCCGGACTCGGAACGTCCACGCCGAAATGGGCGACGATCTCGTCCATGGTTCGCGTTATCGCATACAGGCGTGACATTGACTGGTCCCACAGAAACGCGCAACGGGATAACACAGGAACGGAATAAGAACAACGCGAACTAGTCTCCGTCCCCGTTACAGAGGATGCGCAGACGCCTGATCTCTCCGGCGAGCATCAGCATCCCGGCGCTCACGATGACATCTACGGCGTCGTTGTCCCCGGCCATCCCGGCCAGCGTTGGCATGTCCGCCATGAAGCCGGGCTGGATTGCGACCATGTTTCCATTGACGTGCAGTAGCTCTCTCTGGGCCTGCACCGTCGAGATGCCCCGTTCGATCAGCCGCCGACGCTCGGATGGAGCCAACGAAGGGAGGGTGTTAGCGGCTTCGACGAGCTCGGAAATGAAGTCGGTTACCGCGTCACCGCGCACCTTCAATTTTCCGCACCGATCGGCATGCGAAACTCAAATGTTGTTTTCTCCGCGGACGACGACACTGAGAGCGTTCCGCCATGTGCCTTTGCGATCTCGGAGGCGATATGAAGACCGAGCCCCAGGCCTTGCTCGTGACGTCCCGCAGCGTCACCTCCTCGAAAAAAAGGTTGAAACAGGCGGCCTATCGTCTCGGGCGGGATTGGGTCGCCGCCGTTGGAGACAGAAATGATCAGGTCATGTCCAGCCACTCGTGCCGACAGCCCGACGGGTTTGTCTTCCGCTCCATGAGACAGTGCGTTCCCGAGAAGGTTCGAGACGAGTTGGCCAACGCGTCCGGCATCCACGAACACTGGTTCAGGCAGGTCAATCTCGACGTCGATGCGTCTGCCGCTCCCAGTGGAAAGCTCCGCCACGACTTGCTTGAGGTGGAGGGAAAGTTCCTCTTCGACCTTACGGGAAATCGTAAGGCCGCCACCCATTCGACCACGGGTCAGGTCAAGTACGTCATCGATCAATCTTCCCATGCGGGCAACGCTGCCATCGATCAGTCGGACGACCTGCTGACCTCTTGAACTGAGGTCCTCTTTTGACAGGATGCGCATGCCGCCCCCGATTGCAGCGACTGGGTTCCGAAGATCATGTCCGAGGATGGCGATGAATTCGTCGCGCAGGCGACCTGTTTCGGTCAGGGCCTTATTGAGGGTCTCAATTTCGCTCCGTGCCCGATCACCGGCCTCGTTTGCTTCGAACAGTTCCCGCTCATATTTGCGTCGGCTCGTCGCCTGGAAGAGAGCGATCCTCGTTTCCACGACTTCGCCATCTGCATCGACTCGCTGAGTCGCATTGGCAAGGACAGGGAGCCTCGTAGCGTCCCTCCGGACTACGTCCAAAGCGACCTCGTGGAAAAACCCCTGCATGCGCAAGAGGGGTGCGAAATGGGTTTCGTAGAACACACGGCCCGCCACGGGCAGGAGATCGAGCAGGCGTTTGCCTAGAAGCTCGTCGTCCACCAGATCGAGCCATATTCGGAGCGTCTCGTTTACGAGCACGATGCGGCCCTTGTCGTTCAAAACGAGGTATCCGCACGGTGCGTTGTCGAACAGATCGCGGAAATCGATATCGTGGTCCATCGGCTGCCTAGAGCACATCCTGTTCAATCCGGGTCATATCCAGCAGCCCTGAAGTAGTTTGCGCATTCTGCCGGTGTGAAGCGGGGGATCAAGGCGCCGACGGCATCCCATAGAGCATCGACCTTTCGCTCCGCC
>NZ_PVBL01000031.1:0-78714 GCF_002968555.1 Neorhizobium sp. T6_25 | reverse complement strand
AACCGGCTCCAACGCTGCGCAAGATGAAAGCTTCGCGTTTCCGCCGGTTGCTCCCACCGCGCCATTTGGCGTATTCAAAGCCGCCGAGGCTCTAATCGCAGTCGGATGAAAGTTCAGTGGCAGGTCAGCACAGTTATCCCGTCAGGTAGCATAGGTTTTCGAAGACGGGCGCTCGCGCGTCATACCTCATTCGGCCCGGACTAGTTTGGACTGACTGGTCGGCCGAGGCTGAGGCCCTTAGCGCGCTTGTCGACGACGTTCTCGACGTGGCGAGGGGGCACCTGGACGCCGGTATTTCCGTCGCGCGCCGGGAGGAACTGGCACTCCTGAGAAAGCCGTTTTCGCGGCGGTCGAAGTCGGTACCGGTCGAGGTCGCGCCGGGAGGACCGTGTTTTCTGACGTAGCGGGACGCGCCAGACTGCAATCGACCAATAGGCGAGATGGGGAAGGCCCGCAAAGCCAGGCGTCTGGCAACGTCCCAGAATCTCATCTCACTTTTCATCGAAAACGCTGTGGCCGAAGCGCATCTTCCGCAAGAACAAGGCTCGCGGGCGGAGAGGCGCTCTCGTCTCCTCCAATGATCGCCGACAAGTAGGCCAGTGCATTGGCCATTCCGTTGACGGTATAGGGCTTCTCAATTGCGCCGATAGCGCCGGCGAAGTCATCGGGAAGCTTCTTGATATTGCCGCTGACGAAGACGTAAGGGATTTGCCGTTCGGCCAGCAGCCGCCCGACGTCTACACCGGTCGGCCCGTCCTGCAGATGAACGTCGACGAAGGCGAACTGCGGATGAGTTTCTCCGACGAGTGCCATCGCTTGCCCGCTGGTTGCCGCGATTCCAACGACGGCATGGCCGGCCGTCTCCACCTCGTGCTCTAGTTCCATGGCGAGCAGCATCTCGTCCTCAATGATCATAACTTTCAATAGCGTACGTCCTTTTCATTTTCGACAAGCAGCGTGACGTTCACGACCGTCCGCCTGCCCTCCTGACTTCTTTCGATCGTTGCACCAACCTGGCGTGCCGACGCCTCCAGAAGCATGCGGGCGAGCTCGGCGCTGGTTTCGTCGGGTTCGACGGGTACCGACGTGTCCTCGACGCGGATAAGGAAGTGACCGTTAAGGCGTTTGACGACGATGTGGATCTCGCCTCCGCCGTCGCTCAACCCCCTTCGGACGGCGTCGCCGACGAGCTCGTTGACGATCAGCGACAGTGGAGAAGCCTTGACTGCCGGCACGTAGATGGGAGACAGGTCGAGCGTCAGTTGAATGTCGTCGCGTCTGATCGCGCCGACGAGGTCGGTTGCGAGTTCTCTCGCAAAGTCGGCGATGTCAAACCGGGCAATGTCGTCCGTCGTGAAGAGTTTTCGCTGGACGGTGCTGATGGCTTCGATCCGGTTTAAAACCGACATCAGGGCGTTACGCTGGCCCTCGTCTTTCGTAAGCCGTGCCTGCATTTTTACGATAGAGGCCATTGTTAGCAGATTGTTCTTCACACGATGGTCGACCTCGTGGACAAGCAACGTTCTGGCGGCGAGTGCCGCTTCCAGGCTGCGCGTTCCCGCAGCAACGGCTTCCTCAGCTTGATGACGGGCCAAGGCGAGCTCGGCCTCTCTGCTTTTGACATTGGTGAAATCGAGCAGGGAAGCGAAGAAGTAGACTATATGGCCATCGTCGTCGCGGACGGGACTGATGAAGAGCGCGTTCCAGAAGGAACTGCCGTCCTTCTTATAGTTAAGGATGTCGACCGCGACGTCTCGACCGTTGGCAATCGCATCGCTGATCTTGAGGACAGTCTCCTTATCCGTGGCTGGCCCCTGGAGCAGGCGGCAGTTGATACCGATGAGCTCTTCATTGGTATAGCCAGTCAACCGTTCGAAGGCAGCATTGCAGAAGATGATCGGATTATCATGTTGATTTGGATCGGTGACGATCATCGGCATTCGTGTTGCCTTGAAGGCCGCGGCAAACGGGTCTTCACGCACGTGAGCGGCGACCAATCGATCACCCGCACGACGTGCGTCGGTCTGGAATTGATCGCCCTTTGTCATCTCCGATCCCTTCGTCAGGGAGGGAAATGGACGGAGGACCGGTTAGTTCCGCTGTCATTTTAAGGAGCTGTCCGTCGCTGCTTTTCATCACAGCAACTCCCGGGATAGCTATCATCGACGGATGAATAACCGTGGCCGGGGCGGGCTCGTCCAATCCAGATTCGATTTTATCGGTCAGTCCCGGTAAGCGGGTATGCTCGCAGAATATGGACGCTCTGGAACTTGTCTTCATTAAACCGCGATTGTCTGCGACGGTAGATCATCGCCTGTCATTTCACCCAGGCTCAGGTGGCTGAGAGATGTTTTGCTCTTGCCTGCAAGAGCCGTTGATCCATGCCTCGATACTATCTAAACTCCACGACGGCGTCTCCAGCCCGGACTCGGTAGGCTGTGAGCATGTCGACGTCGAAAGCGCCCGTAGCGAAGCGGTAGAGACGATAGCCGAACGCTTGAGGGGAACGATGTTCACCAATACGGACGATTCCGCCTTTAAGCGCATGGTGTGATCGCGACGGGTTTCTTCACGGCGTGCGTAGAGCGCAAATGCTTCTGGGACGGCGCCGATCTGCTCAGCGACATATCTCAGCATGATTCGAGGCGGAGTTTCATCTGCCCCCAGTACTCGACGGGGGTATCGCATCAGACATAGCTGAATGGCAAAGCCGAGCCGATTGTGATCACGTCTCCGCCGTTCGATCTCCAGGCGAATAGTGTCGGATTAGGCTGTCCTCGTCGACTGGCATGTCGATGAGCTTCCGTCGATCTTGACCTTTGAGAAGTTCCGGTTTGCCATCGCCCGACTCCATCCCCGGCGAATTTGCGCGAAGCGTTTGTCGATTCGGGTCGACGCATGTCGATGGCAATCTACAAAGATCGAATGCCGCCAGGCCGAGCTACAGCACCGTTCGGCCTTATCGTACGACGCCTTTATCAACCAAAGACAGTGAGTGAGGGCTTTCCATGCGATACTACGGTCAGTTCCGAGGGAGGCAATTATGTCTGAAATGATGCTGGCCACACTTTCCAATATTCGGACAGTTGAAGACATGGTCGCCGCGTTCCGGGACGAGGAGCATTGCCGCCATTTACTGGAAGGCTAAGAACTCCCCTCTATCTCTTTCGAGGTTACGAGGCCTATGTCGGAACCCCAGCAGTGACTTACTATCAGGAAGCGACCCCGATAAAGTTCAGAATGCAACGGAAACCGGCCGAGCCGCCTAGTTCCCGTACGTCAGATGACGTGTGCGGGTTTGACAGCTTTCTTCGACTTGCGCCCCGGCCCTTCCGCCCCTCGTTCAGCCGCCTCCTTTTCGAGACGGAGCGTCTTCAGCTTCGCCGTTTTGGCCTCACGATCTGTATCATGCTTGTCGATGATCGCATACGCAGCTTCCGTGGTGGCGTCGAGCTTGGCGGTACCAGAGAGCTTAGGTGCTTTGACTTCTTGATCCATAGGTTTGGAGATAACGCTCCGTACGACCCCGGCAAGGGCTTGGTTACGCTTTCATCCAAAGTCCTCGCGAAGAGACCATACGTTTGGCAGGCCTGGGACAGGCGTATCTCGGTCATGCCGTTCCACAAGGACCGGCAGACCGTCGCGAGCTCAAAGCCGTGACTAGACTTCAATCTGAAAGCTCACGGGCATACGCTGACGTTGCATCCCGCTTTCAGAATACAGTCGTCACAAAGCTGCCCGGGAATTCGTTATTGACGACGGGCCGCGATCCGCCTTCAAGATTAGAAGAGCTGCCGGTGTACCCGCGGTGCTTGATGTCCTGAAGCTGATGCCGCCCACGGCGGTTGCCGTCCTTCCAACACTGGATGACAAAGGCTGCCATAGTGAGCTGCTGGAAGGAACGATCAAGCCGTTTGCGCGTTGCGTGCGCGGAAATGGGGATGCCATGCATGAAATTTATCGATCAACGGTGGCCTGATGGCTACGGAGCGGCCACGACAGTAGTCGCAGTAGGGCTACTGGTCGTGGCTTCTCCAATGAACTCAATGCCTGCTCATGCCCTTATCAGAGGTATTCCTTGTCCCACTCAAGGCCTTTTGGTATCGCCAAGCATAGGTCAACCTGCGCGGAGCACGTTGCATAACACAGCGGGCGAGCCGATCGCGTGATGCAGGTACTTTCATTCGTCGATGGCGAAATGGCCGATCGAATTCGGGCGTTCGATTGGCAGGGCTCGATAATCGGCCCCATTGAGACTTGGCCAGTCGAGCTGCAAACCACGTTGGCTCTCTGCCTTAACACGGACCTACCGACCGCAATTTATTGGGGCACTGATTTTCGACTGCTCTACAATGATGCATGGGCTCCTATCGCGGGCGAGAAGCACCCGTGGGCGCTGGGTCGACCTGCCTCCGAAGTATGGTCTGATATCTGGCACGTCATCGACCCGCAGCTCCTGGCGGTGATTGAAAGCGGCAAGGGCTTCAGGGTCGCCAATCAAATGCTGCCAATGGAGCGCGGCGGGCGGATCCAGAACACCCATTGGGACTACAGCTTCGCGCCAATCTTCGCGGCGGATGGGCGTGTCGCAGGGATCTTCAATCAAGGTACGGAGACGACAGCCCGGCTGTCGGCGGAAAGAGCTTTAAGGGCAAGCGAAGAGCGGCTCGAATATGCGCTCGGTGCGTCGGAAACCGTCGGCACCTGGGACTGGGACATCCCCCAAGACCGGGTAGTTGCAGACGCCCGCTTCGCCAAGATCTATGGGGTGGAGCAAGGACTTGCGGCAAGCGGCGCTCCGATTGCAGAGTTCTTCAAGCTGGTCCATCCGCACGATCTTGTTCAGTTGAGGGTGGCGATATCCGAAACACTCAAGACAGGCGGTCAGTTTTCGGAGGAATACCGCCTGGTGGATCGCGATGGATCGACCCGTTGGGTTGCGGCCCAGGGGCGTGTGACCCGCGCACTGGATGGCACGCCTCTCCGGTTTCCAGGCGTGTCCTTCGATATCACTGACAGGCGCGCCGTTGAAAGTGCATTGCGCGAGAGTGAGGAGCGCTTCCGTGCAATCACCAATTCCATAGACCAGATGGTCTGGTCCACCCGGCCCGATGGGCACCACGACTATTATAACCAGCGCTGGTACGACTTTACACGCGTACCGCCGGGATCGACAGATGGCGAAGCCTGGAACGGAATGTTTCATCCGGACGACCAGCATGCCGCCTGGTCGAGATGGCGTCATTGTCTAGCAACGGGAGAGGCTTACCATATTGAATACCGGCTTCGACATCGCAGCGGTGAATATCGATGGGTTCTCGGACGCGCCCAGCCTGTCAAAAACGAAACCGGCGAAATCACGCGGTGGTTCGGGACCTGCACGGACATCCAGGAGATCGTTGACGCCAGAGAGGTTCTCGCCCGATCGCGCGAGGATCTCGCCAGGGAGATCGAGGAGCGCACGGCAAAACTGGTCGAGGCCCAGGATCAGTTGAGGCAGGCGCAAAAGATGGAAGCAGTCGGACAACTGACCGGCGGGATCGCGCATGACTTCAACAACATGCTCGCAGTCATCCTTGGCTCGATCAATCTTTTGGAAAAGCGGCTAGGCCGAGGCGAAACGGACGTCGGGCGTTATATTGAAGCCGCCAAGGATGGCGCTAGTCGCGCGGCGTCGCTCACGCATCGTCTGCTCGCCTTTTCGCGCAGGCAACCACTCCAACCAGAGGTGATTGATGCAAATCGCATGATTGCTGGAATGTCGGAGCTGCTCACCCGCACGATTGGAGAACTTGTATCCGTAGAAACCGTGCTGGCCGCCGGACTGTGGAAGATTTATGCTGACAATAGCCAGTTGGAAAACGCTATTCTCAACCTTGCGGTCAATGGACGTGACGCCATGCCGAACGGTGGAAAGCTGACTGTCGAGACCGCAAACTCGTTTCTTTCCGACGAATATGCACAAGACAACGCGGTTCCCGCCGGACAATATGTGATGATCGCTGTTTCCGACACCGGAACAGGCATGAGCCAAGACGTGATCGCGAAAGCTTTTGACCCCTTCTTCACCACCAAGGAAATTGGCAAGGGATCCGGCTTGGGTCTAAGCCAGATATTTGGCTTTGTTCGGCAATCCAATGGTCATGTCAAAATCTATTCGGAACTGGGTGTAGGATCTGCGGTCAAGATCTATTTGCCAAGGTATTTCGGCGACAGCCGCCCGACTGAGGCGACGGCCGTTGTCAGACAGCCGGGACGCGGCAGCGTTCTCGAAACCCTTCTTGTTGTGGAAGACGATCAGCGGGTACGTGCCTTCTCAACGGAAGCGCTTCGGGAACTCGGATATACAGTATCGGAAGCGAGTTCTGGAGCAGAAGCACTTCAGATGATCAGGGGGGGTCTGAAGCCGAATCTGCTGTTCACCGACGTCGTGATGCCAGGCATGAATGGTAGAGAACTCGCCGAAGCCGCGCTCGGGCTGATCCCCAGTCTAAAGATCCTTTACACCACTGGTTATACTCGTAACGCCGTCGTCCACAATGGCGTGCTGGATAACGAGACCCACATCCTGCAGAAGCCTTTCAGTCTTGATCAGCTCGCTGAAAAAATCCGACGCGTTCTGGATCAATGAATACGATTTAGACTGGTCATCTCAAGGGCAATGCCGTCGGCAAAGGCAGCATCTGCCTCGTCGCCATCCTGGGGCGCGCGGTCGCCGGGCCGGCAGGGGCGGCACGGCCGCGAGCAGAACCGGGACGGTGAGAGGGAGCGGGAGCACCGATCCATGCCGAGCACCATCTTTTCTTGAGCGGTTTGTCGCGTCTATCTCCGCCGAAACCGCACGCCATGTCTGCTCATGTAAGTGAACGATAAACTTCCATTATCGTTCGTTTCTGTCATGATAGAGGAATGACGCAAATCATCGAGCAAAACAGCGAAATTCACGCCGATGCGAGCTCTGCTCCATCTCTCAGCACGGCCCCGGGCGACGATGTTTCCGCGCCGCAGGCGTCGGCCGGCATCCCGATGAACAACGCCGGCCTCCCCTCCCCTCTTCCGGAAGCCAGTACCGCATTGCCCGCCCATCTGGAGCATCTCGCCGATCGGGCGCGCGATTATGTCGAGGCCGCGAGCTCACCGAACACCCGCAAAGCCTATGCCTCCGACTGGAAGCATTTTTCCGGTTGGTGCCGCCGCCAAGGGCTGGAGATCCTGCCGCCCAACCCACACACCGTCGGCCTCTACATCACCGCGTGTGCCGGTGACAGTGACGCCGCCTCGGGTTCGGCGATCGCCGGCCGCAAGCCGAATTCGGTCACGACAATCGAGCGGCGGCTATCCGCGATCACCTGGAACTATGCGCAGCGCGGGCTCCCGCTCGACCGCAAGGATCGCCATATCGCCACCGTGCTCGCCGGCATCCGCAACACCCATGCCGCCCCGCCCCGGCAGAAGGAAGCGGTGCTGCCCGAACACCTGATCGCCATGCTGGAAACGCTCCCACGCGGCACGCTGCGGGGCCTGCGCGATCGGGCGATGCTGCTGATCGGTTTTGCCGGCGGGCTTCGGCGCTCGGAAATCGTCGGGCTTGATCTTGGCCGCGACCAAACAGAGGACGGACGCGGCTGGGTCGAGATCCTCGACAAAGGCATGGTCGTCACGGTTCGGGGAAAACGACGCTGGCGCGAAGTCGAGATCGGTCGCGGCTCGTCGGACGCCACCTGCCCTGTCGTTGCGCTGCAGACCTGGCTGAACCTCGCAAGGATCGCTCACGGCCCGCTCTTCCGGCGGGTCACCGGTCAAGGCAAGGATGTCGGCCTCGATCGGCTGCTCGATCAGGAAGTGGCGCGCCTCGTCAAGAAGGCGGCGTCAGCTGCCGGCGTGCGGCCCGACCTCACCGAGAGCGAGCGAGCGGATAAATTCTCAGGCCACTCGCTGCGTGCCGGTCTTGCCTCCTCGGCCGAGGTCGATGAACGTTACGTCCAGAAGCAGCTCGGTCACGCGTCCGTCGAGATGACCCGAAAATATCAGCGGCGGCGGGATCGCTTCCGCGTAAATCTCACCAAGGCTTCGGGCCTTTAGCTGTCCTCTCGTGCTTGCAGCAAACCGTCAGCGCATTATAGTTACACTAGTCATTCTGGTTATAGGCGAGACGATGCACGCATCAACACACGATGATATGAGCTGGACGGTCGCCGGCGCAAAGGCAAAGCTTTCGGAGGTCATGGAGCGCGCGCAGTTGGCGCCTCAAACCATTACCCGCAATGGAAAGCCGAGCGTGGTAGTCGTTTCCGCAGAAGAGTGGCAGAAGAAGACTGCGCGCAGGCGATCGCTCGCGGAGTTTCTGCTAGCATCTCCTCTGCATGGCACCGATCTGGATACTGAGAGACAAAACGACGAGCCGCGTGACTTGTCGCTATGAGACTCCTTCTCGATACGAACGTTCTGTCGGAAGTTACAAAACCCCGCCCCGCTGAAGGTGTTTTGAACTGGCTCCACGGGCTGGACGAGGACCGCACGTTCATCAGTATCATCTCGATTGCAGAGATCCGCCGCGGTGTCTCGCTGATGGATGGTGGGCGAAAGCGCGACGCCCTGGATGAATGGCTCACGCACGATCTGCCTCAGCGCTTCGAAAACAGGATTGTTCCGGTCGAAGCGCCTGTCGCCTTGGCCTGGGGTGATCTTATGGCTCTTGCCAAGCGAAGTGTTCGCGGGCTCGCCTCCCTGGACGGCTTGATTGCCGCTACCGCCGTCGCTCACCAATTGACCCTTGCGACGCGCAACACCAAGAATTTCGAAGGCTTCGGAATAGACATCATCGACCCATGGGCCGACTGATCGGGCTCTCATTTGTCGATTGAAAGGAATGGCCGCGATGCTAGCCTACAGCTTGCTCAAAAACCACGCCGGAATCCTTCTCATCGGAGACTACACGTCCCTGACCTGCCTGCATGAAGTCGTCCATGACGTGAACGAGCGCTCGCCGATTGTGAGAGACAAAGAAGGCTCCTTCCTTGGGTTGGCTTACGATGTGCGCAAAGCATATGAGCGGCAGCGCGAGGTTATTCAGCCGCCAAAACATTTTGAAGAAATCGGCATCCGATATGGTGTCCAGATCCTCTGGCCTGTCCTTATGTTGCAGCAAAGGCTGCTGAGGCAATCCCTCGCGTTTCTAAATCAGACATCCAAGACTCAGGCCATAGCCTATGCGTTGGAGGCCGTCATCGAAGATGCGTTGCGCGAGGATTTTGGCGCGCAGGCGGGGCACATCATCGATCTCTGGCAGCGCCTTGATCCGGCACAGGCTGAGGTCTTCGACATGATAGATAGCCGCGGGGGAATCTTTTGTTCGTGGACGAAAGTCCAACGGAAGGCGCGCTTTGCGCAGCTCCTTTCGAGCTTCGACCCGAACTATGACCGCTTCTACCCTATGCGATTGAAGAACGGCGAAAAGAACCTGATCTCTCCGACAGAATTCGCTGTTTGGGAGAATGCCGAATGGCCGGACCCTCAGTGGTAAACAGGGGTCATCAATAATGATACTAACCCGATAGACGCCCCTACGTGCTCTCAGCTGAAACCGCAAGCTCAAAAACCAAGGGCAATATTTCCCCTGAGCACGACCGTTAAAGTTCCGAAGCCAAGGCCCCTCTGTTCGAGCTGCTTGTCCGGGTCGAAGCCGGCGAAGACGTGATCATCTCGCGTGGCAACGACCCGATCGCGAAGCTGTCGCGGATCCGCAAGGAGACCGATCTTCAGCTTCTGGTCAACGAAGTGCGGGCCGCCCGTGGCCGGGCAAAGCCCTCGTCACATGACGAGATCATGTCCTGGCGGGACGAAGGGCGGCGATAATGTCCTTCGTCATCGATGCATCCCTGGTAGCGGCCTGGTTGCTGCCGGAAGAGTACAGCGATGCGGCAGAGATCGTCATCGCCTCAATTTCGGAGCCCTGCCCTGCGCCGTCTTCAACCTGAGCACTAACACCGTGGAACAGGGCTTGGGTAAAGCGGCACCTTTCCTGAAGTGGAGCATCTGGGAAAGCCGCGGACTATTCGAAGCAGGCCAGCAACCGCTGATGACGGTGAAAGCGACAGCGCCGATGCAGTGATCTTATCGCTGGTGGGCATGGACGGCTGCCCAAATCCACTACTGGTGGAAGGTACCTCTTCCGACATAATCGACCTTAGCGGGCGAAGGGCGCGGAACTTTGCAAGTTTGCCTGGGTTAGCGCCCCATGAAAAACACCGCACCCATAGCCCGCGCAGGCAGGATCAGGTTTGTCCTGACAATATTGGGCATCGCTTTCATGGTCCTTGGCGTCTATCTCGTTCTGCTCACCCCTGGAGAACCTGAGCAGGTTCAGCCGCCGCCACACGCCATCAATCAAGGTACTCCATGAGCGCGGCCAAGCCTTCCGCCCGCGGAAATTTTGGTAAATTTCCGGAAAGGGTGCTCGGGCCGCCGACCGACCCGGCGATACTGACGCCATGAACCTCTTGCGTCACCACACCCGGCACCAGCAGCATTGTCTAATACGCGCACGAACGGTTACTGAACGGATTGCGCACGTTTAACGAATGCCGCAATGCCATTACTACTTTTGATGTAGGCGCGACTGGTGATCTAACTTGCTCACGAGGAGATTGTCGCCGAACTCCGCGATACCGACGTCACGTCAGCACTACCCCCCGGAACTTTAGATGCGCATGTCGGTTTGATTGCCAGGAGGAGATCAAGATGTACCGCACACCACCCAACCGGCACGAATTCCTGTTTTATGTCTGCCAGACCGTAGCTCTCGGCTGCCTCATCGCTGGAGCGATGTGGTTGGCCATGAACTGAGAGCCGAGGACATGCGAAAGAATGGGATGATCGGCATTCTCGCCGTTATCGTTATCATCCTGGTCGCTGCATTCCTGATGCGAGGTCCTAGCCAACCTAATCCGGGAGCTCCGGCATCAAACACACCCCCTGCGGTCGACCCGCCCGCGAACAGGTAGACGGCACGGTTTAGAAGCGGGCGTTGGACCCACAGTCGATCAATGCCATCCTCAGCCAGCGGGCGGAGATGCCTGGCTGGGTAGTTCCGATTTCTCAGCCCAGGGCTGCGCTCGGGGTACCTCACGTAAGCCCCCGATCTTTGGCATTCCGCTCCCTGAGGCGATGGAGCAGTCAAGGCATCGCCCGGTGCAGCACGGCATCCCGCGACTACAACACGCCACACGGCGTAGCGGTAGGCCAGCGCGTCTCAGGAGGCAAAAAGTCCTTGCAATTCCGGAATGGAAATCCATAAATGCGAGGATAATCGAACGCAGAACTGAAGCCAAGCTCCTGGATCTCCTTGACGACAGCGCTGCTGTCGCCCTGCTCGGCCCGCGTCAAGTCGGCAAGACGACGCTGGCCATCGATATCGGCAAAACTCGCCCCTCCATCTATCTCGATTTGGAATCGGAGACCGATCGAGCCAAGCTGTCTGAACCGGAGCTCTATCTAGCAAGTCATGACAACAAGCTGGTCATCCTCGATGAGGTTCACCGTCTGCCGAACGTATTCCAAGTCCTACGTGGCGTGATCGATCGCAACCGCCGGGCCGGACGGCGCGCCGGCCAGTTCCTGCTGCTCGGTTCGGCTTCCATCGATCTTCTCAAACAGTCTGGTGAGACACTCGCCGGCCGCATCGCCTATCTTGAAATGCAGCCTGTCGACGCATTGGAAGTGTCGGCAGACGCCCTCGATACGCTTTGGCTGCGGGGCGGCTTTCCCGATAGTTTCCTTGCGTCCAGCGACCGTGGGAGCATGCGCTGGAGACAGGACTTCATTCGCACCTATCTCGAACGAGATATTCCGCTTCTGGGGCCGCGCATCCCCGCCGAAACGCTGAGACGGTTCTGGACCATGCTGGCACACCACCAGCCCGGACTCCTCAACGCAGCCGAACTCGCCCGTTCCCTTGGAGTTGATGGCAAGACTGTTGCTTCCTATCTCGATCTTCTCGTCGACCTGCTTCTCGTGCGCCGCCTTGAACCCTGGCATGCCAATGTCGGTAAGCGGCTGGTCAAATCACCAAAAGTCTATGTAAGGGACAGCGGCATTGCCCATGCGCTTCTTGGACTTGGAAGCGCCGAACAATTGCTCGGACATCCGATTGTCGGCTCCAGTTGGGAGGGCTTCGTGATCGAAACACTGATCGCCGCATCGCCAGACGGTACAGCGGCCAACTTCTACCGTACAGCGGCCGGCGCCGAAATCGATCTCCTGCTGACCCCTCCAGGCCAAAAACCCTGGGCAATAGAGATCAAGCGAAGTCTGTCGCCGAAACTCGAAAAAGGTTTTTACCTCGCTTGCGAAGATCTCCAGCCGCAAAAACGGATCGTCGTCTATCCCGGTGGAGAGGCCTTTCCTCTCTCAAACGATGTGACCGCAATGTCGCTCTCGGCCGCCGGCCGCCTTTTGCTTGACCGATAGCAGGATGCTCGTCCGGCGGACAGCATGATCCTCCACCGCGCCAGGCCCCCCATTTAAACGGATCCCACGATGTTTCCGTTGATTTCAGACATGACGGACGGCGGCGCGCATCGCCCATGGCCCTCCGCTGCCGGCATGCAACTGCCGACCGTCTCGCGGCGGACCCCCGCCTCAAGATGTCTGTCGCGGTTGACCGGTGGAACCCGGGCCGTTTGCGGTCGAACACACAAGGCATGTTTTCCCTCCAGGTCCTTGGCGCCCTTGCCCAGCTTGAACGGCCGCCACCTGTGGGCGGCGTCTCCGGGGATCGGTTGCCTCTACCTCGCTTGCTTAGCTGGAAGCAGAGAGACTTCGCGAGCTTGGCGGAACTGTCCAAGCTCACGACACCGTCCCCGTCAGTCCGCGGTTCTTCGCTCGACGGCGATCTCGAAATCCTCGAAATGTGTGGCGCGGCAACGACCGGCGCGCCAGGCCCAGTCAGTACCCCGTCATTTCCAGGTATCCCTCGCCCGAGGTGCTTCCCTCGAACGAGATCGGACCTTCCCAATAGGGCGTCGAGGTCGCCATCCAGGCATTGTCGTTCAGCGGGCGTGTCCTGATGTCCAGCCCGCGGCTCGGAATTCTGACTCGCCACGCGACCGGCACGTCCCGACCGCTGACGCTCGCCCTGCGCAAAGGTTCGAGAACCACATCGTCCGAAGACAGCGGTGCCGTTGTGCCGTCCGCGGAAATCCAGTTGGCGGAGGTGAAGGCGCCGCCAGTATCCCGCAGCCGGAAGGCCATGACCTTCTCGCCTGAGGCGAGGTGAAGCGAGAACCAGTCCCAACCAGTCTGGTTCGAGGCAAGCGGCTGCGACGACCATTCCCGGTCGAGCCATGCCTTGCCGGTGACCGCGACCAGCCTGCCGCCGCGCGTGACCGTGCCTTGCACCTCGTAAAACGGCTGAGAATAATAGTGGCTGGCCTGTCCCGAGGACGACTTTACAGAATATCCCAGATCGCCCTGCATGACCAAAGGTCCCTTGGCGGCAAGTGTTAACTGATAGCCGAAGTCCTGGCCTTCGGCGCGCAATTGAACCCGATCCAGCCGGTCCACGCCTGCCGGCGTGTCGCCCCTCATCTGCCAGTCATCGATCCAGGCTTCGAACGGATCGGCAATGACGCCGGCCTGCCCTACCCCGCCTCGCCCCAGCCGCTCGGCAACATAATGACGGTCTGCGGTCGTCACGGCGGCGTGTCCTATCCATACCTGCGGATCGGACCAACCCTGGGCATTGCCCGGTGCAAGCGCCGAACGGAACAGAGTCCACTGCGCCCCGAGCCGGAGGCCATCCTCCGCCTGGAGATTTGCCGTGACGTACCACCATTCAATCCGGAAATCAGGATGGGAGCCATGATCCATCGGAAAGGACAAAGATAATCCACGCTGAGGCACGGCAAAGCCCTGCGCATCGGAGCCCAGGCCCGAGAAGCCTTGGGCACTGACGCCTGCCGCGCAAAGTACAGAGGCCCAAAATGCGATAAGCGCAAACGCGGCGTGCTTAACGTTCATTGGCGAATACCCTCAGCAAATCGGCAGGATTGACAGTCGCCAGCCGCCTGACAGGAAGCAGGACCGACAGAACCGCGGCGACGAGCGCCACCGCCCCGAGCCGCAGCCAGTCGAGCGGAAAGACTATCACAGGCAACATCCAACCGAAGGCTTCTACATTGACGATCGTCAGCAGCACCCAGGCCAGCGAAAGCCCGACCGGGATGGCGGCGATGAAAGTGGCAAGCCACAGGGCCAGCGTCCGCGCGATCTCCAAAAGTGCCAGGTCCCGCCGGCGCACCCCCATTGCCCAGACCGGCGCCAGTTGCGGCAACCTTATGCCGGAAAGCGTCAGCAGACTGGTGAACATCGCAAATCCCGCCACCGCAAGCGTCAGCACGTTAAGCGCACCCGTGACGGCGAATGTCTGCTCGAAAACCGCCTGCGACTGCCGCTTGAGCGAGGCCTGATCGACCACGTTGCGCTCCGGCAGTCCGACTTCCTGCACGATCTGCCGTTTCAGGTCAGAAGCCAGAGAGGGATCGACGCGGATGCCATATCGAAGTTTCGCGACATCGGGATAATGTCGCACCAACGCATCGAGGCCGACGATCACCTGACCTTTCGGATTGCCATAATCGGAATAAGTGCCGACCACGGTGACCGTCCATCCCTCCGGAAGCACGATGGTCTGCCCGGGCTGGACGCCTTTTCCGCGCCAGAGCTGCTCGTTCACCAGAGCCCCATCGCCTTGTGCAACCCGGCCCCACACGTCCGGCGTGCCGTTGAGAAGCGGCCAGTGATCCCGATAGGTCGGATCGTCCGCAACACCAAAAATCTGCAGCCGGTCGCCCAGCACGTTGCCCTCGATGTTCCAGATCGGCAGCACGGCATCCGAGTGCTTCGGCAGCCATTCCCGCAGGCGCGCCGCTTCCGCCTCGTCCCGCGCAGTGACATAAAGTTCGGCCGCCAGACGCTGGTCGAGCCAGCCGAGAAAGGTCAGGCGAAAGCTCGATACCATCGTCCCAACGCCGATATTGGCCGCCAGCGCCAGAAGGAGCGCCATCAGCGCTAGCGACAGGCCCGGCAATTGCAGTCGCGTATCCGCCCAGAACCAGACGGTCAAAGCGTTTCGCGACCACCCCTCGGCAAATCGAAGCGATCTCGACAGAAAAGCGGGAAGCAGAAGCGCGGACCCGAGAAGAAGCGCACCCATGACGGCAAATCCGGAAGCCAGTCCGGAACCGCCCAGAGCGAGAACGGCTGCTACACCGAGCAAAACAGCCCCTGCCAGCGCCTGACGCCGAAGAGCAACTGCCGATGCCCGAGCCCACGCGCGCGGTTGTGCGGCGGCGAGGATCGACATGCGGCGAACCCGCCACAGGGTCTGGAAAGACGATAGAGCCGTGCCGGCAAGCGCCATCCCCATGCCGGCAAGCCACCATTCGGCACGTAGTGACAGGCTTCCTGGCACGCTTGCGCCATACAATCCCTGCAGCGTCGCGGCGACGCCCGGCAGTAGCGCCGAAGCCAGGAAATATCCGATCACCACGCCCATCAGGCCGGAGACGAAAGCGAACAGCATGATCTCGACAACCAGCATGGCCGTCAGCGACCGCAGCGAGACGCCCAGCGATCTGAGCGTCCTGAATGTCGCCCGCCGTTGCTCGAAAGAGAGACCCGTCGCCGAATAAACGATGAACAGTCCGACCACGAAGGCGAGGAAACCGAAAGCCATCAGGTTCAGATGAAAGCTGTCAGTCAGCCGCGCCATGTCCGGCCGATCATCCGCGGACTGCCTCATGAGTTCGGGCGCCACAGTCTCGATCGCCGGCAGATCCGGCCGCTGCACGGGCGCCATGACGATCCTCCCGAGCGCGCCTCGCCTGTTCAAGAGCCTGTCGGCCACACTTATATCGGTAAATGCTGCATCGTCGGGGATATCGCCGGAAACCCTCAGAGGTATTCCGGCCACATCCTTGAGACGTGCGGCCGTCGCTGGCGAAACCACGAGCAGCCCTTTTCCGCCGACAAAATCCACAAGATCGGAAGAGGATAGGGCAAAGGCCTTGCCCTCGTTCGGCATGGTCAGTGGATCGATGCCGATCAGTCTCACCCGGACCGCGCCGAACCGGTAATCCCCTTCGATGACGGGAGACACGTTCCATCCCGCCCGCCGCAGCGCGGCGAAGACGGTCGTCGGGATTGCGCCGCCGCCCTTCGCCTGCAATTGCGGCAGGCCATTCTGCTCCAGAATGGAGGCAGCCCGCGCATAGCTCGCCCGCGCTTCGGCATTGATCGCCTGAACGCCTGACCAGAGCGCGGTGGCGAGTGCGATACCAAGGATGAGCGTCACGAATTGCAGCGGCCGATGCGGCCAGTGGGAAAGGAGCGCCAGAAACGCCGCGCGCCTCATGAGACGATCTTCCCGCCGCGCAGAAAGACCTTGCGATTGAGCTTGTCCGCCAGCCGCATCGAATGGGTGACGAGGAGAAGAGCCGACCCGGCAGTCCTGCTGAGCGACAGCATCAGGTCGAGCACCGCATCGCCCGTGGCCTCGTCGAGATTGCCCGTCGGCTCGTCGGCGAGAACAAGCGGCGGCCGTGCCGCGAGTGTCCGGCCGATCGCGACGCGCTGCTGCTGGCCGCCGGAAAGCTGCTCGGGATACCGGGTCAGCAGACGGTCAAGACCGAGATGTTCGACCAGTTCCCGCTCCCAATCCGCGTCGAACCGCCCGGCAAGCTTGGCATGAAACGAGATGTTCGCGGCCACATCGAGCGAGGGGATGAGATTGAACTGCTGGAAGACCAGACCGACCTCGCTCCTGCGGTACCGCGCCCTGCCGCTGTCGTCGAGCGCGCCGATGTCCCGGCCGTTTATGACAATCGTCCCGCCGTCCGGCCTGTCGAGACCGCCGGCAAGGTGCAGAAGCGTACTCTTGCCGCTGCCGGATTCACCCGTCAACGCGACACTTTCCGCTGCCGCGAGATTGAGTTCGATACCCCTCAATATGTCGATCGGGCCTTCCGCGGTCTGGTAGGATTTGGCGATATTGGAGAGGGACAGGAGCATCGCGGTTCTTGTCGCACCAGTGAGCGTCATCTGCAAGTCTGCGGGCGAACAACCTTCCTGCGGCATAGTTCCATCTCCTCGGCCTACACCGGTAGTGCCTGATCGGGCTCGTCAGACTTGACATGGCGGGATTGAGCGCGCGGTGTTTTGAATGCCACAGGTCAAAGACCCCACCATTCACCCCTAGGAATTATGTTCTCTTAGGGCCGCTTGCCAAACCGTCGAGAGGACAAGATGTCCGCCCGGTCGGCAAATCAGCCGCACAGGATGGAACCCGGGTCGGGCGTGAAGGTTTGGCAGCTCATCCAACACCACGGAGAACCGATATGGCCGAGGACATTCGCCGCCCAACACCACCTTACCCCGAGCAGCATCAGGATCCGCCTGGCACGACGGGCGCCATGCAGCCCGTTCCGGACCATGGCGAGCAGTCCTACAAAGGCAATGACAGGCTGAAAGGCAAGGTCGCGCTCATCACCGGGGCCGATTCCGGCATCGGCAAGGCGGTCGCGATCGCCTTCGCCCGCGAGGGCGCCGACATCCTGATCTCGTATCTGAACGAGGACGAGGATGCACAGGATACCGCGCGCTGGGTCAAAGAAGCAGGTCGCAAGGCAGTCGTGGTCGCCGGGGACCTCAAATCCGAGGATCAATGCCTATCTCTGGTGCAACGCTCCATCGACGAATTCGGCCGCATCGATATCCTCGTCAATAACGCAGCCTTCCAGCGCACCTATGCCGACATCAGCGATATCTCGGCCGAGGAATGGGACGAGACGTTCCGGACGAACATTTATGCGCCGTTCTTCCTGTCCAAAGCAGCAATCCCTCACATGAGACCCGGCAGCGCGATTATCAACACGACATCGATCCAGTCGCGCCAGCCCTCGCCGCAGTTGCTGGCCTACGCCGCTACCAAGGGCGCATTGTTGAATTTTACGGCAGGGCTTGCGGAAATGACTGCCGAAAAGGGTATCCGGGTCAACGCAGTGGCGCCGGGTCCGATCTGGACGCCGCTCATTCCCTCGACAATGCCGCCGGAAAAGGCCGCGAAGTTTGGGCAGCAGACTCTGATCGGTCGGGCCGGACAGCCGGCGGAACTCGCTGGCGCTTACGTTCTGCTCGCATCCGACCTCGGAAGCTACATGACGGGCGCCGTCATACCCGTCACTGGCGGAGAAATCATGATCTGACGAGTGCAGCGTCTGCCCCGATGCGCGACGGGGTCATCAAGGGGCTTGGTAGCAGCTGCGTGGCAAAACCGATGGCGGGAATCGAAATTGGCCGCGGTTCTTCAGACTCCACCTGCGCGGTAGCGGCAGTCGAGACCTGGATAAAGTTCGCCAAGCTTGCGCACGGTCCCCTCTTCCGCCCGACACGGGACAAGGCGAAGCCGTTGGGCCAGAACGGTTGAACGACAAGGAAGTGGCGCGGCTAGTGAAGCGGGCGGCGATAGCAGTCGGCGTCCGTAACGAACTTATCCGCCAGCCAACGGCCGTGCCGTATTCGAACACCACCCGCTGACCCTCGAAGGACATCATCCGCACTGTCAAATCTGCGAGTAGACGGTGCCAAATCTTTCGCCTATCGATTGCTCATGAAGTCGTCGACCGATCATATACCGCCGCGCAAACAGCGCGAGCTGGCCCAGGTTCTGGAGATCCTCCATGAGGAATTCGAGGATGCCCTGAAACAGGGGACGGCCGAGTTCAAGAAGCGCGGCCGGATTCTGAAGATCATCCTGTTCGGCTCCTATGCCAAGGGCGGCTGGGTCGACGAGCCGTTCACCATGAAAGGCTATCGCTCCGACTTCGATTTGCTGATCATCGTCAACGACCGCAGGCTCTGCGAATTCGCCGACTACTGGTACAAGGCCGCCGACCGGCTGATCCGCGACAAGTCGATCGAGACCCCGGTCAGCTTCATCGTCCATTCCAGGCGCGAGGTGAACACCTACCTGAAAGAGGGGCAATACTTCTTCTGCGACATCCGCAAGGAAGGCATCATCCTTTATGAGCTTGATGATGAGCCGCTGGCGGAGCCGCGACCGCTGTCGCCGGCCGATCGGTTGCGGGTCGCGACAGATCACTTTGAAGACCGGTTTCTAGCGGCGAAAGAGTTCGCTGATTGGGCAGAATACGCCCGCGTTAAGCAACAACGAAAACGCGCGGCGTTTGCGTTCCATCAGGCATTGGAGCAGGCTTATTCCTGCATTCTGCTGACGCTCACGAACTACGGTCCGCCTTCCCACAACATCAAGTTCCTGCGCTCGCTTGCCGAGGAACAGGACCGGCGCCTGGCCGAGGCGTTCCCGCGCGATCAGCACCGCGAGCGCGCCTGGTTCAACACATTGAACGAAGCCTATGTGAAGGCGCGGTACTCAAAACATTACGAAATCAGCGAGGAGGCACTGATCTGGCTCGGAGAGCGAACCGAGCTGCTTCTCGATCTGGTCAATGACGTATGCACAGAGCACCTTGAAATGCTTGGGCGGAATATCGACTAGCGAGTTCTATCAGTCGGCGAATGGAGGGGCAAAATCGGTCGCCTTGATGATATGAACCCGGGCTATGCTATCGAGATCGAGATCGAGGCCGATACCGACGATTTCTGAGTTGCTACATTGCTTGCAGCATCTGCGATCGACCGTCGCCATCAATTAGGGCGCCGAAGTTGTCCAGTCTTCCACACGTAAGCCCGGCGCGCGATCGAACTGACGCCGATATGGGTGACCACTATCAGTCCTCTTGAGCGTGCGTGACCGGCAATCAATTGGTCGTCGGGCTCGGCCGGGGTTCCACTGCGTGCAAGTTCGGCGTGCAACTGACCTGTATGGATTGTGACCATTTGGTCGTATGAAAGTACCTCGAGCCGAGCGGCAAAGCCTTCGACAACGGACAGATTTCGTTCTGGCATTGCTGACTTTACCGCGCCGTAGATCAGCTACATCAAGCTGACAGAGCTGACCATGGTGGCGGTTGAAAGCCTCGCGCACTTGCTGCGGTCGGTTCTAATCGTCTTACGCTTGTTTTAGCGAGGAGCCCGCGATGACCGAATTCGCTCTGATGCGCGCGGCCTTGCGATAGGCTCGAGGTGTGAGGCCCGTTTCCATCCGGAAGTAGCGATTGAAGTTCGACAGGTTGTTGAAGCCGGCCTCGAAACAGATGTCGGTGATTGTTGCGTTTGTCTCGGCAAGCAGTGTGCGGGCCCGCCAGACGCGGACCGACCGGCTGTAGTCGGAAAAGTTCATGCCCGTGAGACGCCGAAAGGCGCGCGAGAAGGCAGAGGGCTCGAAACCGACCTGTTCCGCCACCTCGTGCATCTGCGCGCCCGGATCCGATTGCAGGATCTGGATCGCCTGGTCGATCCGGCGGTGCCTGCGGTCCGACACCTGATTATAGACAGAGAGAAAGTGTTCGCTCGCAAGCAGGCGCTTTTGCGATGCGGCCTCGATGTCCTGCAGAATCTCCAGAAAAAGCCCCAGTCCGCCACGGTGGCCGACGGCATGCAGCTCAAGGATCTTGGCCCCGATCCCAAAGGCCTCCGGACCTAAAACCTCAATCCCACGCTGGGCAAGTGGCTTCAGCCGATGGAGCACGTCAAATTCGGGACAGATCGCGCGGACGCCGATCAGGGCATCCGCGTCGAATTGCAGGACCATGTCGCGGCCGGGGATCTCCGGTGCGCCGGGTGTAATCCAATTGTGCGGCAGATTGGTGCCCGTGAGCATCAGATGTCCCGGCCGAAAGGGGCCAATATAGTCACCGACATAGGCGAAGCCACTCGCATCCGGGATGAAATGGATCTCCCATTCCGGATGATAGTTCCAGATGCAGATCGGATTGGGATAGTCGTCCCGCCGGATCAGATAGGAAGCGCCTCCTGGCAGGACGATCTGCTCGCGCGTGGCGGTGAAGGTTTCGGAGATCGACTGCGGAAAATCTGATGCAATAGGCATTCACAGACTCATGTTGTTGCGCACAGATGTCAAAATAATACTAGTTCTGCGACGAAGACAAACTAGTTCGCGCTGATCGCCTGCGCAAAAATGCCCCCGTCGATGGTAAGGGAGTTTACCATCTGAGGGAGGAAATCATGACACTCAATGCTCTCCGCGCCGGTTGCGCGGTCATCGCCATGCTTGCCGCATCCAATGCTCTTGCCGCCGCACAATGCACCGACGACGTGCGCGTCCTGGCACAGCCCCGTGACGGTCTCACACTTCTCGAGGACTATGTGGACGAGTTCGAAGAGCTCTCGGGCGCGGGCTTCGAGATCAGCTATCTCAACGAAAATGACCGCCGCGCAAAGTCGCAGGCCGACGCCTCGACCGTTGGCAGCTTTGACGTTTACTACGTCGATGAAGCTAACCTCGCACTTTTTGCCTCGTCCGGCTGGATCGTCCCCCTCGAGGGCTTCTACCCGGCCGAATATGACTACAACGACTTCGATGCCGGCATGCGGGCTGCAGCCACCTATAATGGCAAGCAGTGGTTTGCGCCGGTGCAGGGCGGCGGCGACCTGATGGTCTACCGCACCGATCTCCTGAAAAAGGCCGGCATTGCGCCACCAAAGACCTGGGACGAATATCTCGCCGCCGTCCAGAAGCTGCATGACCCGGCGAACGGCGTCTACGGGACCGCCCTGCGCGGCCAGCGTGGCTCGGGCGCCAATGTCTGGCGCTGGATGCCTTTCTTCAAGGCCAATGGCGGTGAGTGGTTCAAGGACGGCAAGCCAGCCTTCAACTCGGATGCCGCCGTGAAGGCGACCAAGACCTATCTCGACCTCTTTAAGTATTCGGCACCTGGCACGCAGACCGGTTCCTGGGACGAATCCACCGGCGCTTTCCGCTCCGGCAAGGTGGCAATCATCATCGAATCCGCCCCGCTCGGCGGCATGTCCGTCGACAAGGCGCAGAGCCAGGTCGCCGACAAGGTCGCCTTCTCCGTGCCGCCCTCGCCGCTGCCTGGTGGCGGCTACGCCCATGGTTTTGCCATCGCGTCCAAGGCAAACGCGACGGATAAGGAAAAGGCTTGCGCCGGTCTCTTTGTCGCCTGGGCTACGTCCAAGGAGCAGGAGGCCCGTCGCCTCGCCGCAGGGCAACCGGGCGAACTGACGCGCACCAGCACCTATCAGAGCCCGGAATATGCCAAGACCTTCGGCCAGAACCTTGCCGACGCCATGGCTGCGACAGGTGAGAAGACCACTGTCACCTTCTGGCAGGATCCGCGCTGGCAGGAACTGGGCAACCAGTGGGGCATCATGCTGGAAGAACTGATCACCGGCAGCCGCACCGACATCAAAGCGACGCTGACCGAACTTGAAGCCTTCGCCGCCAAGCTCTGACACTTCCTGAGCCCTCTAGCGGGCGCGTCTGTTGACGCGCCCCTTTTCCCATCCGAGGATTTGCCATGCGCCGCGGCCGCTCGCTGCCCTACGTTTTTCTGGGACCCACATTGGGTATCCTGATCGTGCTCGCACTCGTGCCGACGATCTACGCGATCAACATATCGCTCCAAAATCGCACCCTTTCGGCCCCCAATGCAGACTATGTCTGGTTCGCCAATTACCTCGCGCTGTTTTCGGACGCCCGCTTCCTCAATGCGCTTTGGGTCTCCTTCAAGTGGGAGATCATCAGCGTGACTGCGACCATGGTGACGGGGCTCGCCATTGGGATTGCGATGTTCGAGGCAGCCAGCCCGCGCATGCGCAACATCCTGTGCGTGCTCTTCATCATTCCGGTCCTTCTGCCCCGCGTCTGCGCTGCCTTCGTCTGGAAGTTCGCCTTTCACCCGCTCTATGGCGCTTTGACCTGGCCGGTCAGGGAACTCACCGGTATCACGCCGGACATTCTCTCGACCCCGCTTGGCGCACTTCTCGCCGTCGCCTTCGTCGATGTCTGGCAATGGGGTCTGTTCTTCGCGGTCATCATCCTGAAGCTTCTCGAATCCCTGCCGCCGCAGCCGCTCGAAGCTGCACGGATCGACCGGGCGACCCGCTTCGGGATTCACCGTTTCGTCACCCTGCCGATGCTGAAGGCGCCGCTGATCAGCCTGCTGCTTGTCAAGGCAATCGAAAGCCTGCGCTCCTTTGATCTGGTTTATGTCATGACGCGCGGCGGGCCCGGCATCTCCACCGAGACGCTCGACATGTATGCCTATTCCCAAGGCTTCATCGAAGCCGGCAAGATCTCCTACGCCTCATCCATGGCCGTCATCATGATGGTGCTGACCATCGTCACCTTCACCTTCACCTGGAAGAGGCTCAATCGATGAAGCTCTCGACCCTCTTGCTCAAGCTTTTGCTCCTTTTTGCCGCCGCCTTGGTCGTGCTGCCGCTGCTATGGACCTTGCTCAACGCCTTCAAGACCAATGCAGATCTCCTGGTATCGACGCCGAAGCTGGTCTTCCAACCGGTCTGGGACAATATGAGCTATGTCCTGAACCGCCGCTCGGTTGCACGGGCGCTCACCAATTCGCTGATCATCTGCTCGAGCGCCGTGCTGCTCGGTGCCGTCCTCGGCGTGCCGGCGGCCTATGTGATCGCCCGGTTCAAGAACCGTATTACCGCGGAAGCACAGTTTTTCGTGCTGTCGCTCCGCTTCCTTCCCCCGGTCGCCATCGCCATTCCCATGCTGGTCATCTGGCTCGGCCTCGATCTCTACGACACGCGCCTGTCGTTGATCGTGACCTATCTGATTGTGACCGCCTCGATCACGATCTGGTTGTCGGTGCCGGCCTTCGAGCGCGTCAGCCTGCATGTCGAGGAGGCCGCCCGTGTCGATGGACTTGGCCCATACGCGACCTTCTTCCGCATCGCGCTGCCGATCGCCCGTTTCCAGGTCTTCGGCGCCATCGCCTTCTCCTTCGTCCTGGTCTGGAACGAGTTCCTGCTTGCCATGATGCTCACGACCTCGAAGGCCAAGACCCTGCCGATCATCGCCTCCGAAATGTCGCAGCTCGGCATGAACGTGCCCTGGGGCATCCTGAACGCCGCCGTCGTCCTTTTGTCTTTGCCACCGCTGATCCTTCTCGGGGTCCTTGCCGGTGGGCTCAACGCCGCATTCTCCAAGAAAACTGATCAAGGTTGACCTTCATGAAAGCACTTGTCCTCGAACGTGTCGGCGAACTTTCCCTGCGCGACATCGAACTTCCACAGCAGATGGGACCGGACGACGTTCGCATCCGCATACACACGGTCGGAGTCTGCGGCAGCGACGTGCATTATTACACCCATGGCCGCATCGGTGACTTCATCGTCAACGAGCCCATGGTTCTCGGCCATGAGGCAGCTGGAACCGTCACGGAAATCGGTGCCAACGTCACCCATCTGAAGCCTGGAGACCGTGTCTGCATGGAGCCTGGCATCCCCGATCCCAAGTCGCGGGCCTCGCGGCTTGGCATTTATAATGTCGATCCCGCCGTCACCTTCTGGGCAACGCCGCCCGTGCATGGCGTGCTCTGCCCCGAGACTGTGCACCCGGCAAGCTTCACATACAAGCTGCCGGACAATGTCTCGTTTGCCGAAGGCGCCATGGTCGAACCTTTCGCCGTCGGCATGCAGGCAGCTGCCCGGGCGAAAATCACCCCTGGCGACACGGCGGTGGTCACCGGTTGCGGCACGATCGGCATCATGGTGGCGCTGGCGGCGCTTGCCGGCGGCTGCTCGCGCGTCCTGATTTCGGACATTTCCGAGACCAAGCTGAAGCTTGCCGAAAGCTATGGCGGTATCACCGGCGTCAATCTCAGGCAGGTCGATCTCGTTGGGACGGTCAACGACGCGACCGAAGGCTGGGGCGCAGACATCGTCTTTGAATGCTCCGGCGCGCCGGCAGCGATCCGCGATCTGTTCAAGGTGGTCAGGCCAGGTGGCACCGTCGTGCTCGTTGGCCTGCCGCCGGAACCCGTCGCAGTCGACCTTGCAGCGGCCTGCTTCCGCGAATGCCGCATCGAAACGGTGTTCCGCTACGCCAACGTCTTTGACCGGGCCCTCGCCCTGATTGCCGCCGGCAAGGTGGATCTCCAGCCCCTGATATCGGGCACCTACGGCTTCGATCAGTCGATCGCTGCCTTCGAACGCGCTGCCGAAGGGCGGCCGGAAGACGTCAAGCTGCAGATCGTCGTGGACAGGGAGGGGAACTGATGGCCATCGTCGAATGCCGGGCCATCCGCAAGGTCTACGGCGCACTTGAAGTCATGCGCGATTTCGACCTGAAGGTCGACGATCATGAATTCGTTGTCTTCCTCGGTCCGTCAGGTTGCGGAAAATCCACCATGCTGCGGATGATCGCGGGGCTCGAGGAGATCTCGGGCGGCGATCTTCTGATCGGTGGCGCGAGGATGAATGACCGTGACCCCGGGGACCGGGGCATCGCGATGGTCTTCCAGAACTACGCCCTCTATCCGCATATGAGCGTGCGCGAGAACATAACCTTTGGCCTTGAGCGTTCCGGCGTCGGCAAGGCCGCGATCGACGACCGGCTCGCTCCCGTGGTTGAGGCTCTGGGCCTGGCTGTCTACCTCGCCCGCAAACCGGCAGAACTGTCGGGTGGCCAGCAGCAACGCGTTGCGATTGCACGCGCGATGATCAAGACGCCCGAGGTGTTTCTCTTCGACGAGCCGCTCTCCAACCTCGATGCCAAGCTGCGCGGCAGCCTCCGGGTCGAGATCGCGCGGCTCCATCGTGACCTGAAGACGACGAGCATCTATGTCACCCACGACCAGCTCGAAGCGATGACGCTCGCTGATCGGATCGTGCTGATGAAGGACGGTCGCATCGAGCAGATGGGCACGCCCGAGGAGATCTACCAGGCACCGGCGACGGTCTTCGCCGCCGGGTTCATAGGCACGCCGAACATGAATTTTCTGCAATTGCAGCTGACGGAAGAATGGCTCGGCGACAACCTCGTCAACTTCGCAGCACCTGCCGGAATTCGCCAGGGAGAGGTAACCGTTGGGATCCGGCCCGGCTCATTCCGCGTGAGCGAGGAAGCCCAGGCATTTCGCGGCACCGTCGAACGCAACGAGTTCCATGGAGAAACCCGCCTCATCAGTCTGAAAAATGACCGTCATGAGATCAATATCTCCGTTCCGGCGCAGATCAGGCCTGCAATCGGTGACGTGCTTGGTGTCGACGTTGCTTTGTCCGACATCCACGTATTCGATCCCGGCACCGGACTGAGGTTGAACTAGGATCGTTGTGATTGGACCGATGGCTGCGTCCGTCGACGGACGGGACGCCTCTGAATCGCTCCGAGCGTGCTGAGGGACATCCGAGTTATGCGGCCCTGTTCAACAGAGTCCGGAGCAGGCGACGCGCGAAGCGGTTGGGGGGCTCCGAGTGGACAGGTGCTGCACGCCTGATGAAGCTCACTCACGCCCCCTCGCCTGATCTGCGCTTCGGGGGCCAAACAGATAAGGCGAAATTTCCCTCCGCAATTCGGTTGGACCGATACGCGTCCGGTTTGTGATCTCGATCGTCGCCAGCGTCGGCGACGAGGTTTGCAGCAAGCCTTTAATTTGAGCGGATAGGCCGGCTGTCGCAATCCGGAAATCTGCGGATCCGGGCCACGACCTGATAGATGCATGGCTGGCGAGTTCCTGTGAGCAAGGGCTCAGGCAGATGCGCATCGATGCCCGCCGCGCCGCGGGCGGGCAATTGCGTTTCTGATGGCAGGGACACCGACCGCGGCGGGGGATGCTGATCGCGCGCGGTCGCTCTGTGTCGGAGCCGCCCGGCACATCTTGCCGGTGCGGCTTATCCGCCCGTTGGCTGGTCGCCAGACCTTAAGCGTAGTTGACCGGCAGCCAGTCGTAATTCGTGCTATCGTTACGCACATGGCCGATGCCCGGAAAGGCGATATGTGCGCCTGCCACCAGATATTTGCCTTCCACCGCCCGCTTCAACGCAATGTCGCGTGTAATCACGGCGGCCTTCTGGTCGATATCGAATTCGATTGCGACGCCGGGTTCATCGAATTGCAGAATATCGCCGTGGGTGATGTCGCCCCAGAATACAATCTTCTGGCCTTCGCTTTCCAGCGTGATGGCGCTGTGACCCGGCGTATGCCCGGCATAAAGAATGGAGCCAAGACCGGGAACGGGCGCTGCGTTATCCGCGAAGGTGCCGAATTTCCCGGCTTCGACATAGGGCGTCACGCACTGATCCGCCTCGCCAAAATGCTGCTTGACGATGCCGGTCGCCGCCTTGGCGTTTACCGCACTGAGCCAGAATTTGGCCTCCCGCTCATTGACCCGCAATGTGGCGTTCGGGAAGGTGCGCTTGCCATTGCTCATCAACCCGCCGGAATGATCGGTGTGAATATGGGTGAGGACGACATCATCGATGTCATCCAGCTTGTAGCCGGAGGCCTCAATGTTGGACACGAGTTTGCCGAGCGATGGCCCTAGATAGGCACCGGTGCCTGCATCGATCAGTACCAGTCTTTCCCCGGTGTTGACGAGGAAGGCGTTGACGGAGGTTGGAACCATTTCCGGCAGAAAGGCATCGTTCAACGCGCTCTGCGCATGTTGTTCGCTGGTGTTGGTGTACAGCTTGGCCAGCGGCAGCGCGACAGTGCCGTCCGACAGGGCCGTGACCTCTACGGAGCCTATTTTAAGCCGATGAAAACCAGGTGCCTGAACTACGGCATAAGGCGCCTTGGCGAAGGCGATCGACGGTGCAACAAAGGGTGCGGCGATCAAGCCGCTCAGAGCAGTTTTGAGAATGGAACGACGCGATGGCATGGGTTTACTCCTTGGGTGATGGATCGGAACGGCTTGCAAGTTCCTGCCCATCAGCTAAGGATGTCTTGGTCAGCAATCAAATCGATACCAATCATGCAAGTCATCGATCATTTCAATCTCCGTTCCTTCGACCTCAATCTTCTCGTCGCCTTCGATGCAATGATGGAAGAGATGAGCGTGACCCGTGCGGCGCAGCGGTTGAAAATCCAGCAGCCTGCCATGAGCCACAATCTATCCACCCTGCGCACGCTGTTTCAGGATGAGCTTTTCATCCGTGTAGGACAGGTGATGAAGCCGACGGCACGTGCGCTCAACTTGTCTGGTCCGGTGCGGCAGGCCTTGCGGCAGGCGCAGGCGGCGGTGTTGACGGTGGACGCCTTCGATCCGGCCATCGAGAAACGCACATTCCGGCTGGGACTTTCCAGCGAGGTGGAACTACTACTTCTGCCCGATCTCACGGCGCGTCTGCGGGATATCGCGCCGGGCATCCGTATTCTGGCCCGTGGCGGCGATGCGCAGGAGGTCGAGGCGATGCTCGATGCGGGGGTCATCGATCTGTCCGTGGGGTGCAGTTATCTGCCGGACTCACGGCACCACTGCGAACCGCTATATCAGTCCAGCGTATTGTGCTGTTTTAATCCGCAATTGCTGAAGCTCTCCAATCCGGTAGGCCTTGATGCCTATATGGCCGCACAACACGCGGTGATCTCCCAGACCGACAGCCTGCATGGCTGCGTCAAGGATGCTCTGGAGCATGCGGGTGCAGAACTGGAAGTGGTGGCGGCAGCACCCGATTTCATGTCGATATTGGCCACGGCACGCTCGTCTGCGGTGATTGCCACCGTATCATCGCGGATCGCGGCCCGTTATGGGCCGCTGTTGGGACTTGAGGTCAGCCCGGTGCCACTGGCGCTTTCTTTTCCACCCGTGGCTATGGTCTGGCCGCTTCAGATGGACAGCGATCCTGGCTGTCGATGGTTGCGGCAGCAAATCCGTGACGCGATGCTGAGGACGAACGGGAGCAACGTTGCGGATATTGCGGCGTAACGTGCGGTGTATTTGAAGGCCACGCCTTGAAACAGGTGTGAACCAACGACGCGCAATTGCGAATTTGGCCGCGGTGGTGCAGCTGGTCGCCTATATGTCTTTGACCGCCTCACCTACCGGAAAAGCCCCACCACGGAGCGTCGGGTGTCGCTGAAGACCGAGCTGCATGTCGTCCAGGAAGTCCTGTCGCTCGGGATCGTCGAGGATACCCTTTTTCAAACAGTGAAAAAACGCCAGGAGAATTGGCGTGCTGGCTAGTATAGGGCCTTGTGCCCGCCCCGACCGACGAGCCTATCAAGTTATTGCGCGCACGTGCCGAGGATCGGCATCATCAACTTCACATGAGCATCGATCCTCCACCGCCCTTGCCGGTGTTCTTGATGACGGAAAGCTTCATCTGCACGCCGGCGAGCGAAAAGCAGGCCTTTGGCTACGGATCGTCGACGCGAGCAACCGTTCCTTCACTTAGCACAACGCGGACAGCACCCGGCAGATCCGACCCGAGTGCAACCAGCAGATCAAAGTCATTTCCGGCGCGAATACTGCCAGCGTGGTGCTTTTCCATCGCCTCGCGCAGCTTGTCTTCGGGAAGAAGATTGGCAAAGAACGCCGGTAACGCTCTGGCAACAGGCTTGGGGTCTTTGCGCAGACCGCCGGTGGCTGCGCGGAAAGACAGGCTGAGCACCGGAAAGCCGCCCGCTGCGCGATAGCTATCCTCGACGCTGAACGCGTTGAAGTCGCCGGGCGTTCAGACGATCGTGCCGACCTTGAGGTCATTCAGCTGCACTTCAAGAGACGATATGGATCTTGGATCGAGAGGAGCCTCAGGCATTCCCATCACCGTCGGCGCTGACCACGAACGCAGGAAGGTCATCGTCGTCATCATGCGGCCGCAGCAGGGCGTCGACCGCTGGCACTATAGCCTGCGGAATCAGCATCAGTTCGAGACCGAGCGCCCGCGAAATGTTGATCAAGGTCGTCGTGCGAACAGCGGCGCTTCCGGCCTCGATCTCGCGATAGCGAGGACGCGATATGCCCGCCAAGTCGGCAACCTGCTCTTGAGTGAGCCTCAAGTTTTTACGGGCCGTCTTCAACAGCCGGCCGATCGCAAGCAAAGCCTCTGACTCAGCAATCATTTGATCTCTAAACCTATTTGCGTGTTGAATGTCACGTTTACATATATCTGCTCCTAAAAGTCAGTGGCTTTGATATGTTTACGGATCATATTCAGAGATATGATCCGTAAACATATCTTCTTTAAAAGAGTTTATGCGCACCCGGGTCCGGCGCGACCCGTCAATTTTTATATTCCGATACATGCTTTGTTAAAGCCTGCTATTCCCGCTCGCCCTCGGCACTGGCGCCTGAGGGAACGAAATGAGCATGCCAAAACAAGGTTCTTCGATCACGTCATTTTCAACAAAAAATTAGGAATTCTACGCGCTGCGCATCGCGCCGATCGCACCTGCGCCGCGGCCATCGTCGAAGGTGTTTCAATCATCTCCTTTCACGCTCATTGCGGCGCTGCTATCGCCCTGCTGGTCAGGCTGATCCTTGGCCTCCTGCTTCAGAGGTCGGTTGTCTCGGCGCTCGGCAAGATCAATCCGGTGGTTGAGGCAACATAAATGACAAGATTAGCCGCTAGTGCCCCAGGTATCATAGTGGACGGAATGGCCCGCCATCACCCCCGCCTGGCCACTCTCTTGGACTCGGCGCAGAGGCTAAATTTACGAAAAGAACGACATTGTTCGCCGTCAGAAACGTAAACAGGCTCATTGGACGGCGTTCAACGGGATGATGCCCTCGAGGGCATCCTGGACGAATACCTCGTCCAGCGTCTCTCCTTCCGCATTGCAAATACGAATACTGAAGAGCTTGAATTCCTCACCACTCCGGAGACACTCGGCCGCGAGATCTCGGATACCCTGCTGTGCCTCGGACCTTGCAGATTGGAGGTCACGGTAGTCGGAACCATCCGGATCTGCGAGAAAATCGTGAAGGTAGTTCAGGTGAAGGTAGAACCTCGGCATGAGCCGCTCCTTTCCGAAGCGGCGATAACCACTGCAGGAGCCATTCGTTCCCGTACGCCAGCGGACGGAGATCCCTCATTTTCGTGGCACTTCGATCTGCATTGCGAGGCCCGCAACGGCAGAGGTGCCGTGCAAGGCCTCTCCCGCAGGGGGGTATGGCCAGAGGGGCCACTGCGGTGCCAAGTTATATCAAAATGCGGCCGGGTCTCCCACGTCGCGCGTGCGTGTTGGTGATTAAGCTGTCAATGTCCACACCCCAGCGTCCCCCTCTGGGGCAGCGTGAGGCAGAACATACGCGTCCCCCAGGCGTCCGGCGTGGAGGATATGGAGGACCACCCGCCGTGGCTCTGGAACATTTCGGACGGGCTTTCTCAATCGGGCGCGATAGGAAACTCTCAAACTGCGGACCGAGTTGGCTCTACGTCTCGACATGATAGCCCTCCAAATGAAGGCGTTTTATCGGCTGGAAGGACACCGGCAACATGATCTGCGCAATGAGGTTACGAGGTAACCTTAATGTCCCTTCAGGTTACCTACGAAGCTTCAGATCGCCCCCGTCCCGTGTTGCCTGCTTAGGTCTCCGCCCTCGCGGGTCTGTCCGGCTCGCTGGCGCCACTTGCCCGGACCAGATCGACAAGCGCAAAACGACCGCCTGGGACGAGAAAGCATAGAAAAGCCCCACCAGCAGGACTAACTGGCAGGGCTCCATGTCGGGAGTAGAGCGCGGTCGCACTGCGTCCGTTCTCCCGGAAAAGTTCTTGGTCGCCCAGATGTCCTTGGCGATATGAGCTTTCCCGGCCTCCTGATAGTGTTCTAATCGTTCGGGTGCTCAACAGTTCCGTGCGCCTGGTTGATTATCGTGCCGCTCCCGCTCAAATCAACGCCCTGTAAATGAGTATCGTGGCCATGGCGATCAGGCTGACGCAGGCGTTCCTCTTTTTCGACCGAACATTAAGAAAACGTTCCGCATCCCATTCGTAAGTCATCGGCAGCTCCCTAATTTAGCTTTCGCTTATTTGGCTGCGGAAACTTGCGCGGCGCTTGAGCTGTCGAATTTGAACGGGCGGAACGCCAAGTCAGGTGGACGCGTAACGATAGAGGTAACTGACAAGGCGCCCCGTCCTTTTAAGTTGGGCCGCTGAACTTCGTCTCCGAGCCAAAAGATCTCCTAGTGCGGGGACGGCTGCGGGGTTTTCATATTCGACAGGAGCTTCCGCGGGCTTCGTGCCTGTCTCTCAGTTCCGGCTGATCTGGATCTCGGTCCCCGTGTCCAGCACGATATGCAGGTCCCGTATCATTGCCGCGGCGTTGAGCAGGACGGCCTTGACCTCCTCGTTTGTTCGTCTCCCGAAAGGAACTGCAGCTGCGACGACTTGAATCTCTGTGACGGCGTCGCCACCGGTGCGGGTGATCGGGATCCCGATCTGCTCTCGCATCTCCCGCACGACCGTGGCGGCACGATCCAGCAGCCGGTTCTTTTCCAGCGCCGTCAGCTTATCGATTTGATTGGCAGCTCGGATCAACTCGGCAATGAAGTCGTTGGTCGAACTCAATGCAGCGTGTCCTTGTCGGGTGCCATCCCCGCCGAGTTCATGTAGTCCGCCAAGGTATCGGCACTATCGAGTGGCAGGCCGCAGAAGGGCTCGCCACCGAAAACCACAGTGCGCCCGTTGGTGGTGTCGAATATTTCCCAGGTATGCTCGCCGTCTTGGCGGAGGTCGAAGCGGTGGCGTGTGCTCATGACGGGAAACTGACACGAAGTTGCAGGGAGTCAAGAACTTGTAGCAGACTTACCATTGCGGCGAGCGGCCAGCTGTTTACCCCTCGGGAAAAGGCGGCAAGTAAATAGAACGGGAGCCATTTTTGGACCCGGAGCATTTCCTAGCGTGGGTGGAAGGTTTCAAGTGCTGCTCTCGCCGGTGAACTAAAGAAGGTTCCTTCAGCAAGTTTGGGGGTGGCGCTTCGGACGCCATCCCCTGAAATAGTCAGTCGTCCTTCTCTCCGCCACCCGCTGCTAACAGCCAAGCTACCGCCGCCCCAAGCAGCATAACACCGACAATGGCTCCAGTTGCCGCGGAAGGGTTCCGCTGCGCAGCCTTGCCAAGACCGTAACTTTCCTTTTGGAATTGCCGTGCGAACTGGCGAGCCTTAGGAGCGATGTATGTCGCCGCACTTTCCGCTGCGTCGCCAGCCTGCCCAGCGAGCGTAGTACGGAGATCGGCAAGTTGTTTGCCAATGCGGTCGATCTCGGAAATGTAGTCGCGCTTCATAACTATCTCCGATCATCCCGGTCGCGATCATATTCTCGGTCGCTCCCACGATCACGGCTGAAGCCGCGTCCCGATTCGCCATCGGTCGAAACCGACGTTTGGAGCCTGTCGAGGATCTGCACCAATGCGTCGGCGCACTCCTTTGTCGAATCTGAATTGGCGCATCGCAGATCGACCCGCGTCCGACCGTTCTCGACGTGGATGCGGGCTCCACGTTCTGACGGCGGTGGGCGGTGGCCCATATCCGCTCCCGGTCCACGTGGTCCCGGAGGTGGTGGTGGATTGTCTGCTGTTACTTCCGGAGGTGCCTTCGGCAGCGACGAAGTGTCGGCTGGCGGCGACTGAGCGAAGGCGGCAGTAGCGGATAGTCCGACGAGCAGCGTCGTCAGTCGGAAATAATTTCGCATGGGATTGCCTCTGATTTCTAGCGCAGAGAGAACGCCGGAAGGATGCCATCGTTCCACCCTCAGATATTGAGGTAAATCCTAGTCGATCGCCCGGACGGGATATGCCTCCGCCCTTCACTCAACGATCCGCACCACCACCAAGGTCTTGGGGTCGATGATCAGGCGCTTCTGATTGACGATCGCGAAGACGAAGTTCGGCGCATCCGGAATAGGTGACAGCACGAGGTTGTTTGGTATCGGCTGGCCAACCGCAATCTTCTCGCTGACCTGGACAGGATTGGCAGGCATGGGTTGCCTGCTGACAAATTCCACCGCCTTGTCGGGTGGTGCCGCGGTAGGTTGCTGAGCAAAAGCGCCGCCGGCTACAGCAACAAGAGCGGCGGCGAGGACAAAATCTTTCATGGCCGTGCCTTTCCTCTGAGTGGTCCATGCACAGAATGGTCGACCCATCGATGTGGACGTCAGAGTTAGACAAGAACGGGGCAGTCGCTGCTTCGTTCCGCGTCAGTTCCACTGAGCCGACTTGAGCGCCGCCTCAAATTTTTGGCGAGCTTCATCAGGGGATTTGCGACCATCAAGCGCCGCCTCCGCGCTGTTTTCAGCCGCTGCCCATTCCTCATTTTTCGAGGCATCCAGCCGTGCATCAAGAACTGGTGCGCCTCAAGCGGCCCGACTATCGGTTGTCCTGCGGCTTGAACCGGTTTCTCCCACATCAGCGTCAACATATTAGATCCTCCTGAAGAGGAGCTAGCGCAGTCCGAGGGGAAGGCAGAGGGTCGGCTACGGGCGGACGACGTTTCAGTGCGTCCGAAGCACTCATCCAAGATGCAATATCTAGTCGCAGCGGCTGCAGTTTTTGGGCCACATCCGTGCGTCGCCGAGGAGATATTACCTCAGTCCGAAGAAGCCGAGAATAAAGAGGACGATAACGACGGCTCCAACGAGCCATACGATGCTATTCATGGTGCCACCTACTATGGGTCTGATTTCAGATCCGGTTGGATCGCCAAGGTAATGCCGTGGACCGCTCCTATGTTCCGAAAGACGTTGATCTAGATCCAATCGCTAGCCGGGCCCTCAGGTCTTCTTCAATCGGCTTGGTCGGCGGCTTCTGCGCTGATTCCACAAGCGATGCGCGCATTGGGGAACGAGCGGCGGGAACTTGAAGACCTCGGGCGGATGGTGCGCCACGCCCGTAAAGAACGCCGGCTGTCCCAACAGACCTTCGCAGATCTCGCCGGCGTCGGTCGCCGGTTCGTTTCCGAATTCGAAACGGCAAAAAGATACTCAAATTCGACAAGGACCTGCAAGTAGCCCGCGCCGCCTGCATTTCGGCGTTTGTACGAGATCGCTGACGCCGATGGAGATCGTTGCCCTCGACGTTCGCCTTGACGGTTATGATAGTCCAGTTGGTGTTCGCGATCCACGCGGCGCAATCGCATTTGCCTATCGTCGCGGGTGGCGCGACCGGCGTGGCTGAAAAAACGGCCGTCGAGACTATCGGCACGACCGCCCAGGCTACCGTCGCTAAAACGGCTTCTGGTTGCCGCTTGCAGCGTTCGGCGCCGGCGCCCTGATCTACGGCGCGATTGCAACCCGTCACGCCGATACCTAGGCCCAAGCGCTCATGTACAGTGGTTCGGCGCGCTACCGCACCTATCGCGCGTGGGGACAATTCTTACCTGCTGCGCGCTGGCGTTCGCCCGCGGCGTATATCGCCCTTCGCCCACAAATGGCCGCTTCCGCGTCGCTTTCTTAGGGCGATCTGATGGAACCATTCGATCCATGCCGGGTTCATAGGCCGCATTAAAGGAGTACCGACATGAAAAAGACCATCATCGCAACAGCCATCATTTTCGCGGCATCAACCGCGGCCTTCGCGCAATCGACCGCCGAAAGCACCGGCGCGAACTCGCTTATCGGCCGGGCGCCCTCGACCGAGGACTTCGTGATGCAGGTCTCCGCAAGCGATATGTACGAAATCGAGTCGAGTAAGCTGGCAGTTCAGAAGGGAGATGACCAGACAAAGACTTTTGCGCAGCAGATGATCACTGACCACGAGAAGACAAGCGCCGAGCTGAAGGCTTTGCTCTCGGGCGGAAAGATCAAGGCAACTCCGGTTGCAGCGCTGACCAAGGATCACAAGGAAGAGGTCGATGACCTGGCAAAGCTTTCAGGCGCCGAGTTCAAAGAAGAGTACTTTGATGACCAGGTGGACGCGCACGAAGATGCGGTTGACCTCTTCAAGCGCTACGCCGAAGGTGGCGAAAATGCTGAACTAAAAGCATGGGCCGCGAAGACGCTCCCGGCGCTCGAGCACCATTATAAGATGGCTCAGGATCTGGAAAAATAAGCGGTCACTTGCTCGTCAAAAGGGAACAAAGGCTTGTCGTTCTAACGACCGGGCCAGTCGATTCAGAGATTGCTTTTGCTGGTGAACACGGATGTACTGGGACCAGCAGAATGCAAAGAGAAGGTCGGCGCGAAATTCGCCCGGCCTTTTTCTCTGTCCACATTGCTTTCCGGAGAAGGCAAAATCGCTGACCTTTACCGGCCGGCCACGATGATGATGAAGGAAAGTATTCGACAGGACGAACACGAGTTGGGGGAAACCGTTGCGCTTGATGTTGCCGCACCACCCGCAGCAAGTGGTGTTGCTCATCCGTTCCTGTTGCGTTCTTTCGGGGCGTGACTTCTTACTGATGCAAAACTGGAGCCGCCGAAAGAGCCGCAGCCGCGACATGAGCAGCGAGGGCGGAACGGAAGAAGCTCATCTAGCCACGTCAAATTGGTGGCGGAGGTCTTTTACTCGCGACAAAGACAAGTAGTCCAACGGCGATCAGCAAGGCAAAACCAAAAATAATCAAGATAGGTGCAAGCGTCATTTGCTCCCCCAGACACAAAGTACGTGCGGCAGCTTCTGGTTTCATCCGATATTGTCTCCTCCCGTGTCGGGCCGGAAATAGGAAGGCATCTCCACCCCCGGCTGAGACGTCGGTCCTGCCACTCATCTTCGTGGCGCTCAAGAATGTTAATCACCCGTTCAAGCGAGTCACCCATGCGCCGATCACCAGCCTTCCAATGGCGAACGGATCGAGCATCAACGCCAACACGCCTCGCGATGGCTGACCGGCAGTTCTTTCCGTCGCCGGCGGACGCACACCTTTCGAGCTCGGCAGGGGTCATAGCGCGAGACCTCGCTCGACAAAGGTCAATTGACCTTCTTGCCGGGGAGGTGGCGCGCGGATTGAAACAGCTTCGAATAGTCCGGCGGTTTGTCCCATGCGAGCTCCGATGAGCAACGGGGGCAGGGTATGCCCGCGGCACCGCAGCCGCAGCAGCGCGTTCCACTCCAAGCCCTTGTTGGATGTGTCTCGCAGACCCAGCCCGTATCCTGACATGATTTGCATAATCGCATTCACGCGCCTCCAGTTCGCACCGGAGAAATGGAGTCGCCGTTGGCATGGTCAACCAGACCGGAACAAGAACAAACGTCCGAAGTTTGGGGAGCCGCCACAGGCTACGGGTCTGTCTCTTGTTTTCGGGTCGGGTCATCGCCGCGGCGTTAAGTAACACCCTCGCCGCGCGTCAAGCCGCGCGTAAAGGCATCCCAAATTTGCCGGGTCGTTGCATCTCGTAGAAGCGGAGGACGTTCCCAAGATGTTCGGTCATCCCGACGAACAAAAATCCCACCCGCAGCATGGCCTTCTGAGACCGGAGGCTCGCCGGTCTGACAGCGCAAACCTCTGGCGCAGAGGTCCGCCGCCACCCTGATCCCCATGAATCGTCTTTGCGGGTGTTGGAACACGGCACCGCATGGTCGACATGCCCGTCTGCGTGTTGGTCTGGGCCTTGGCATCCTCGGCAGCCGCGCTACCTCCGTCGAAAAACGGGAGAAAGCGATGAAAGTCCAGAAATTCAATATCGCCGACGCGAACCTGGTCAGGTCTCCGGGTCAGGATGGGGATATATTCGTGGGGAACCTGGTCGACGAGAAGAACGGCGGGCCGATCACCATTGGCTACGGCCGGTACGCTCCGGGTCAGACCCTCACAGAAACCATAGCGGTCGATGACGTCATGATTGTTCTGGAAGGACGGCTTGCGGTCTCGACGGGCGCTGGCACCGTCACGGCGGGTCCGGGCGAGATCGTCTACATGCCAAAGGGGGAGTCGGTGACGATTACGACCGAGGGGGAGGGAGCGCTCACAGCCTATGTGACATATCCCCACTGGGCGGAGGTTCACGAGTAGAACGATCGGCTCAGCCATTGCCGACGAAATGAGCAGCGCTTCCGATGAAGCGCCGCCCCCGGCACCATTTCGGCGAAACCTGTCCCCGCGATGACAGGCAGCGCGGTTTGACATTTTCCAGTCTATTCTGAAGCAGACCGACGAACGCGAAATCGGTCACCGTCATCACGGAGCGACCACATCCCAGCCGCTCGCGCACCTCGACGCCGATCCGAAGAACCTCCGACGATTGCAGTCCCGAGCTCTCGACCTCCTCCAGAATATCCGTGGCGGCATAACGTCCGCCACAATAAGAGGCGATCACGTCATTGGTTGCAAAACCGAGGAGCGTGAATACGAAAGTGTGAGCGTCGGCGTCGTGCGAAATGCCCGTACGACAATCGTAATCGTGCCCGATCGATGCTGCCTTCCCGCCTCTGACGATCCCGTAATAGTGGTACCAGTGGCCGGATCGGGTCAGGTACTCAGCTTTCCAGACGGCTTGGTCGAATAGCGTAGGTCCTTCCGCGATATCGCAGAGCTCCTGGATCGTGTCGAAGAATTCCGAGCGATAGTCGTCCATCGATACTCCGCGCTCAAGCGAGCGCCGATTTGATACGGCGGATGTAGTCCGGGTTCTGCATTTGCCCCTCTTCCGCGAGCCTGATCTCGGTCTCGGTCAGGCCGGTCGCGATAGCAAGTTCGGTCACGCTGTAACCTTTTGCCAGGCGGGCGTTCAGGAGGCTCCCGGCAGTCTGCGCGGGCCCCTTCAATAAGATGCTGTGCGTGCTAGAGATGTCCATGGAAACTCCATCAATTGGCGAGATGAAGAACTGCAGACAGCGACTGGAGTTCCTGAAACCGCGCCGCGTATTTAGAGTCCGTCCGAGAATTCATGATGGGCGTGCGATCCGTCTGACGAGGGTCATGATGGATGCGGCATAAAGGAAGGCCTTGGCGGACTTGATGGTTGCTTCCGGGTCTTTCCATAGCCCGCGGTTTCGGCTGATCCAAGCGAAGAAGCGCTCGACAACCCAACGCTTTGGATGAACGGCAAAGCCGACCTGATCCTTCGGCTTGCGGACGATCTCGACGTCGACCAGCGTCGCATTTTGCGGCCTGTCGCCAGAGTATCCCATGTCGGCAAATGCCTTGGCGACGAACGGGAAGGACTTCCGAGACAGTCGCAGAACCGGGATGGCACCATCGCGATCCTGAACGTCGGCCGGTTGAGGATCAAGCACGAGAGCACGTCCATCCATATCGACCATTGCTTGTCGCTTGCGGCCTTTGATCTCAGCGCAAACGCAGTTTGTCGCCTATTACCCGCATCATATCCACGCGGACCGCCGCTCTCGGTGGTCTTCACGCTCTGGCTATCCAACACAGCAGCACTTGGAGAGGCCTGGCGGCCGGTCCGCTCGCGATCCACCATGACGAGGCAGTGATTGATCCGCGTGAAGACACCAGTGTCACGCCAGCGGCAGAAATACCCGAAAACCGTGCTCTTGGGCGGCAGGTCTTTCGGGATGAGACGCCAAGGAATGCCGCCCCGCAGAACGTAAAAAATGGCGTTGATGATCTCCCGCAGCGGCCAGGCTGGCTTACGCCCCCTTGGCGCAGGCTGCGGAAGAAGGGGCGCTATCACCGCCCATTCCGCGTCCGTCAGGTCGGTTTCGTATCGTGGCTGTTTGCGACTATACTGCCGCCGGGTGGTCGGGTTCCACATGGCGCTTCCATTCAGGCTTCAGACACCTTCTTGGAATCATCATCGGCCCGATCACTCAACCCAATTCTCGGACGGGCTCTTAGAGGCCGGATAGTTTATTTGTTCGCCCGACGATTAATCCGACAAACCGCTGGAGAAGGGAGTACAGTCGGGCGTATGCGAAAACGGACAATCCAACGACCACTCGTCGCCGGACAGATTGTTTTGTACAAGCAATGGCTTAGCCGACTTATGTCGAAATCGTACAGATCGCGTCTCGCGGTGGCCAATCCGGTTTTTGCTCCGTAGTTTTACCAATCACTTTGGCGTTTGGTAGCACCAGGCTCCGCGGATGGAGTTGCCATGACTACCTTCGAACAATCCACGACCCGAAACACCCTCCTGAGGACAGTTAGTCCTCAAATCTTCGCCCGCCTGGCGGGTGATATGGAACGGGTCGACTTGCCTTTGAAATTCGTGTTGGTCGAAGACGGAGTCGCCCCCAGCCATATCTATTTTCTTGAGGACGGGCTCGCCTCGGTAGTCGCGACGAGTTCGGACGGCGAGGCTATTGAGGTCGGACACATCGGACGTGAAGGTGCATCAGGTATGCATGTCATGCTTGCTGTACCTGCGACGCCGGGCCGAACCTTCATCCAGGTTGAGGGGTCGGCGATACGTGTCCCTTTGAACGTGTTCACCGAGGCCGTTGTCTCTGACCGTGAGACCCGTGAATTCTTTCTCCGCTATGTTCACACGACCATTTTGCAGCTTGCCCACTCGGCGCTGGCGAACGCCCGCTACAGCGTGCAGGAGCGGCTCGCTCGCTGGCTTTTGATGTGTCATGACCGTCTCGACGGCGACAACCTTGCGGTCACGCATGAATTCCTGGCACTTATGCTTGGCGTTCGCCGCTCCGGAGTGACCGATCATCTTCATATCCTGGAGGGCAGGCATGCCATCCGATCGACCCGCGGAAACGTCCGCGTCCTCAGTCGCGATACGCTCCTGGATATCGCTGGCGGTTGCTATGGCGTTCCGGAGCGGGAGTACGAAAAGTTGCTCGGCCTGCCATCGAGGGTAAGGTAACTCAAGCTACGGGCTTGATCGCGTCGGCGAATGCCACCGTCAGCAAGACGTCGCCAGCCTCGTTTGAAATATCCAGCCGCCGTGAAGAGATATCGTGGCCCTGCAGGATGGCGTCACTCATGAGAGCGCGTGCGTCCTTGATGGCTTCGACGCGAGCATGGTCAAGATCCGGAAGTTCGCTTCCTTCCAAGTCTTCCCGAATGCCGTCTCCGGTAACGATATTGAAATAGTATCTGGGCATCGGAACCTTCGCGTTCGATGACGACATTCGATCGTACGCACGCGCGGCGTCTTCCGGTGCTTTCGGAAAAATAAAGGAGGGTAGGGTTTCGGTCAAGAATAGGCAGGCGTACGCAGAGCGTAGTGCGGATCGATGGAAAGCCAGAGCTCTTCGCATGGCTCAATGTCCATGGTCACCCGATACACATTGCGGCGGTCAGGCCGACGAGGCGGACATTTGGGTCATCGACCAGAGAGGCGCAGGCTGGTTCCCTTTGACATCTCCAAAGCACGTCCTACCATTCCCGCATGATGGCGAAGTGCGACAACTGCCACAACACCGGATGGGTATGCGATGCGCACGTCCGCAGACCATGGTCGGGTCATTATCATTGTGGATGTGGTGCCGCCGGAATGCCTTGTCCTGTCTGCAATAGCTCCGACGAGGAGAACGAGCCCCGGGACGGCATCGTGGAGCCAGACGGTGGAGATAGGCGTTAGGGGGGTATCGCTTACGGAGTATCCTCATGGATCGACTGTTGGAAGGTTGGGAATTGGAACTGCTCGCCTTGCATGAAAGGGCTGTCCGCGAGTACGAGGACCTGTTGCGGGCGTTTGACACCGGGTATCGGATCATACTCCCCGACTTAGGCGACGTGACGGATGATGAGCGTAAGAAGGCCGAATGGTTCCTCGCTTGTCACAAGGCCAACCTTCTCAAATTGCGGGAGGGCGCGGCCAACGATAACGAGCCGCCAATGGATGAGGAACTCGCCGACCTGATCGCGGGTGACTGGTAGCTTTTCTCAGGTCAGCGACCTTTCGGCATAGTCGATGCTGAAGCCGAAGCGAAGCGTCGCTATATGATCTCGATCCGCATCAGAGACCTTGATGACGAGCTTTTCTGGCGGCGGAAAGTTGCGGCAGGCAAATTGGGCGAGCGCATTCAACGCTGCATTCATCGCTTCTTGAGGATTTGGTACGTCGATCGAGGTTTCCGCCTCGATGCTGTCTGAAATTTCCAGATAAAAAAGTGTCATCGGTCCACCGCTGTTGCAGGACCCTGTCAATGACGGCAGAATGCATTAGTTCCGTCTAATATGAATGGCTTGCCTGGTCGAGCAGGAACATTCCGGAGTTCGTGATGGTTGGTGCGGAAGCGTACAAAAAGGTGAGGCATGCCCCGGTATTATTTCGATGTCATCAACGGCCACGGCCTGGAGCGAGACGACAGCGGTCAAGACCTCTCCTCCGATACCGAAATCAGGCGCGAGGTAACTCGCATTCTCACTGACATCGCAAAAGACGAAATTACCTATGCTGACGCAGCGAATATCCGGGTGAATGTCCGCGATCGCAACGGATTGCAGGTTCACTACGGAGAAATATCATTCCGAAGCGGCCTCGATGGATGACGTCGCTGGATCGACAATCGTCACTGGTGTCATTTGCCGCACCGAGCCTTTGTTCCCGTAGCTGATTGAACCGCCTCAAGGATTACATCTACAGTGCAGATACCCGGTTCAATCGGGACTATCAGGGGCGTGTTTTGGCGGCTTAGCCAGTCAGCCGCGCGCTCGACGAGCGTCGTCGGTTCCGCTGGCTTGATCAAGCCTTACCTTTTGCCCATCAGCCCACGAACGGGCGAACTTCTCGAATGAGAAATGTTTCTCGGAGACTTCACCGTCTTCAACAACGCGGACGGTGAACTGCTCGTCTTCGGGGATGACTTTGACGGAATTCGTCATCTTCCACTCCTGTACAAGGCCACTGTCACACTCGATGGCTGCGCGCCACCAGCGGGCCTAAGATATCGCAAGAGCGGGCGCTGCCAAGGTATTTCAGAACTTTGTACGGTCCCAGACATTCGGCCGGGTACCCGTCGAAACTCACGATAGCGTCGTCGGGTCGATCGACGAGGTCGCGCGAGTTACCTTTAGTCTCGCAAAACACGCTGGTCCCGCCCGAGGGGCCCTATACTCCTGCGCCGACTTCGGTGATGTATTGCGACATCGTCATGTTTCGGTGGCCTCCAAACCCTTTCATCTACCCTCACTCAAATCGCCATCGGACCCGCACAAGATCGGCAAGCATCGTCCGAAGCTCCGGCCACGGCGCTTCCTGTAGGGCAGAGCCCGGATCCTCCTTTTCCAGGAGGGAATGGAGCTTCACCGCGACGCGGCGACAGATTGAGGCGCCGCACTCCTTTATTGCTTTGCCAACGCCTCCTCGATATTTGGGATTTTCTCCTCGGCTTTTTTCGCCCTCGTCTATCCGAGCCGCTTGTCCGCCGTCTTCCATTCACTCCTGCCTGCACCCAATGCGACCCTTGCTCTCTAAGGTCTCGCAAACCGGTGAAGCAAGGCCACGAGCTCGCCCTGACGATGAGTATCTGTTTTTTGAAAGATTGACTTAAGCCGAACGCGCGCAGTCTCGAAGGAAACCCCGGTCACGATCGCTATGTCTTTCAAAGAAACACCGGTGATGAGGTGGCGGCAGAAGACCTCCTCGGCCGGCGTGAGCTTGAACAGCTGTGCAAATTCGAGGAGTGGCTGAGCCGGCGCCAAGGACGATATGTTCTTGGCCTGAATGAGGACCAGCGGCCGGGGAGAAACGAAGGGATTGATCCTTGAACCGGCCACAATCGAAAATGAAATTACCCATTTGCCATGATCGCCGGGTGAAATGAGAGAGGATACCCCGGATGTCGGGGACGAGGCGATACTTTTCACGGTAGCGGCGATCATCTCGCCGAGCTTCCGCGGTTGAAACGCAATCCTTCCGTATTGCTCCATGACGAAATCACGTCGAACAAATGCGTTCAAAGCTTCCGGGTTTGCGTCCAATAATTTCATTTTGGCGTCAACCACGATCGCAATTGTATCCCCTCGGTTCGCAAGGGCGCCCTGTGCGATTTGCCGGTCGGCCTCGCTCTGCAATCGATCGAACCCGTTCGCGGTGCGTCTAAGCACGCCCCTCAGGCGCGAGAGCACCCATTCCGCCGGACAGTCATAGCGACCGGCATACGCAATGGAATAGTGAAGCGGTATCCTAAACGTATTGACTGGGTCGATGTCGAGCGACAGCCCTGTTGAGGCGTCGAAATTGGGAATCAGTCGGAGGAAATCGTTATAATATTCGGTGTGCTCGATCTGAGAGACTGGAAAATCCCTTTCCGAAACGGCACACGACCCCTCCGGTAAATGCGACCAAACCTCTATCCAAGGGTTGCGGAACGCAAAATACTCCGCATAGGCATGCATGTAATGGTTTTCGATATTGATAGCATCGTAGTGTCTGAGGACCTGTTGAGACTGATCTTCGTTCAGAATAACACAAGCCGAACCCGGGAACCCCTCGCTAAGTCGAAGCCCAACGTTCGACCACGTCGATATGCCACATGCAGCCGCTTCAACCTCTTCGGCCACAGCCGCCAGCACTCTTTCGGCATCGATCAAATTCATAACTTCGCAAAACATATCCCAGGTATTCAGCGAATCTTACTATCTTCGTGGCGTCCTGTCATCAATCATTGGATGCGTCGGCAGTCCCCACCGTTGTGCAACAAATGGTACTTCTGGAACGAACCACCACAAAAGTACTCGCCGCGGACTTAGCATATGCCAAGACGAACTCCGAGGCGCTCGCCGACATCCGCGCCAACCTCACGCAACACTCCCGCACCTACTTCGGCATGAGGCAGGATTTGCTGTGATTCACGACGTTGCACATAGTAAGCCACATCCCACGCCGGCATTGGCGCTATACCGATTGAGCTGTCCCCGGGTCGATCGTCAACGAAATTGCCCAACTGCCGCTACCCCTAACAGGGCATTTGGAGACCTGCCTTGGGGTGTGGAAGCAGTGAAGCACTTGGATCGGGGAAGAACACTTGTTGTAAATGCCCACGTCGTCCGATGTTATCCCCGAACCGATACGCGAAACTCGACACACGACGAAGGAGCGTAAGGTGCTCCACCCGTCAGCTGGCTTTTCAGTCTTTGCAGCATCCGCAATCGCTGCTGGCTTCCAAGGGTTGAGTAAGTCGTCGTTGGCAATAGTTTCCTCACGTCGTCGGTCTGTTTCGCAATTCGGTTCTGCTCCTCGATCGAGCCAGCCAGCGGCTCAATGCGAACCGCGTCGTCTCCCCATCGAGCGAGTACATCCCATCCCATTGGCTAACCTTTGCCATCGTAACCAAATTGACGGGAGAAATAGAGGGAGTTTAAGACGCCACGATGTCCCCTGAGTGTCGCCCGGCGGACATCGCCTAACGGGCGTAATAGGCCTGTTAGGCGAGCCCCGAAAAATCGGTTCCTCCGATGCTACCCGTCATCTCGGTCAGCTCGATCACTTCTCCGCATCCCGTATCGGACTCGAACACGATGAAATGGGCCGTTGGGATCGAATGACATCCGGGGGCCGAGGATACGGAGGCTGCGGACTGGTCGGTCGATATCTACAACCCGGATCTTGTCCGGAGGAACGCGCCTTCTGCTTGATCAGGAACATCCGCATGGGGCGGGCCGCTTCCTCCGTGTCGATCGGGTGGCCATTGCTACCATCCCCGTTACTCTCGTGACCGGTGATGGGAACATTGTTACGCCTTTTTGACGTGCGGGGGAGGAATGGCGCGATCCGGAGCCATGAGGCACAGTCGCGGGCATCGCGCCTACTCGATGGGGAGAAAAATCATGGATGGCGACAGGACAACTCGTGAGGTGGACAGAGAATGGCACGTACCCGTCATGATCAGAATAGGGTATGGAGCATCGGAAACAGTTCGCAGCCCTGCCGATGCCGTTGGTTACCTGACCCGGCGATGGCCTATGGAGCGCGGCAGGCATTTCGAGAACGCCAAGCGAAAGTGCGTCGCCGCTTTGAACAGGCAGATACCGAGCGAGGTAGCGCGCGAAGAGTTTATTGCGGCAGCGATCGAGTCCTATGTCCTCGCTTAGCCGGAAATTCATCCGGCGCTGGGGTACTCGTGGACCTGATGCCCTCGATGACAGCTTGGGACTTTCGACCTATCGCTTTTGCTCCTACTCGATCTAACTGCTGAGTTATGAAGCGAAGAACCGCCGTTGTGCTTACACTGATCTTGCTCTCCGTGGCTGTGGCGTTCTGGTCGCTGATTGACTTGAACAATCTTCTCGGCGGCTGAGAATTTAGCAGCGGCAGGGTTGGAACGCCTGCAGTCGGCGCTAGTTCTGGGCCATGAATTTGAGCGCCGAGCGACGAAAGAAGATATTCGAGGAAGGGAAGCAGGCGGCGATGCTCGGACGGAGCAGGCAAACTTGCCCGTATCTCGCTGACCAGACTCCAGAGCGCATCTACATCTGGATGGGCGGGTTTAACTCCGTCACCAACTAAACTTGCGGTTTTGGAGGCCGGGCAGAATGCAGAGGAGGATGCGCCGATATGCGCGATGCTGCGTGAAGTCCCTGGCCGTACGTCGGGATCGGATCGGCCATCCAGTTCGGCGTCGACGATCAGGTCGGCGAGCCAAAGGCAAGCTTCAGCCGGCTGCACACGAAATGAGTTGCTGGTGGAACCAATCGCTCTTGAGATACTTGTTGGCCGGGCTCCCTGTCAGAGCCCAGGGGCTGGCGTTCTCAGGAGAGCCAGCCCTTGATGCCACATGCAATTAGAGTGCGGGCGACGTCGTCACGGCGAAGCGACCCGGGCACTTCGGCCAAGGCGGCGGCTTGCCAACTCACTGATCTAGGAGCTGTGCCTCGATTGCGGCCTTGTCAATTACCGACCATACCGAACTGATCTTCGATCCCGTGAACTCGTAGAAGACGTTCTCCGTGAAGGACACGCGACGCCCATTGACGCCCAGACCCATGAACTCGCGCTTCGGGGAGCAATCGAATGAAAGGCGCGCGGCAAGGCGTGGTGGTTCGGAGACAAGAAGTTGAATGTCGAAATACAAATCCGGAATATCCGCGAAATCCTTCACCAGCATCGCTCGGTAGCCCGATAACCCCAAAATCCGACCGTTGTGCTGCACGTCATCGTCGACGAAGCGACCAAGCTCATCCCAGGCCTGCCGATTGAGGCAATCCAGGTAGGCACGATATATATCCGCCAGTTCGCCGATCATTGGCAGTCTCCCTGCGCCGAAGGCCCAAATGCCGAGCGGTCCTCAAAAGGCGGAGATATGGCGACCCTCCCCTTCCTACAAGGCGGCGACTGGCGCCTTCTGGCGGATAGCTACTTTATCTTTATAGGATGCGCCCTGTCACGGTCCTGTCCTCTGGGCCGGGAAGACGACCCGAAGGCTCTCAGTGATCTGCGTCCGGAGTACCGACCAAATCGTCTTTCCTCAGCGGGTCGGGTCCCTCCTTTAGACCTGCAGCATCATCAGTCTCCGAGGATGTCACAGTGAGCAGGCGGCGCGACTAAGTCGCGCCGTCTATATCTTCATCACATCATGCGCTTGATCTCACCGTAGGCTCCGCTGGTCTTCAATGTGTCGGTGACAGGGCTGGTGGTACGATTTCGCCAGAACCATCCGTGCTTCCCGTCGAAGGCGGCTTCCAATTCGCCGCAATCAGACGGCTGGGCACGGCCCTTCTTGTAGACCCCGAACTCGCGGATAATCCGGTCGAGAATGCTCGAACCCTGCTGCGGCACGGGTTGCGTGGAGTCCTGAGATGTCGTCGGCTGGACCGGAACGGGCTGCGCCTCGCCAGCCTGACTGATTTCCGTGGCGGCCATCGAGCTGTCGCGGTGGATTTGATGCGGCGCGGCCTTCGTTGAACGAGATGCTTGACATCCGGATCGGCTGGGGCAAATTCTCTGCCATGGGGTTGCGATCACCCCACGAGGCCACGGCTAGAGAATCGCGTCCATGAACCCGCAACAACGGAGGACGCGTCATGCCGTCATTTCTTGAAATCACACCTGACAAACTTGTCCGCATCCAAGGGGCCGGGCTCCTGACCATTCTGGCGGCGAGCGCTGTTGCCGGGCTGGCCTATGGCCTGACCTTGGGAGCGCACCCATGAAGAACTCGCCTCCACGGATTGCGATCGTCTGGCGCGGCGACCGGGAAGCACGGCGCACTGCCACGCCACAGAACAACCGCTTCCACCGGATATTCGAAGAACTCGCGGCAGTCGGCCTTGCGCCGGAGCCCGCAGTCTTCGACGAAGAATTCGCAGACGACGTCCTCGAACAGCTTCTTGCCGTTGACGCAGTTCTTGTCTGGGTGAACCCGCTGGATGACGGAAAAACAAGAAAGGTCCTCGATCCGCTTCTGCGACAGGTGGCGGAAGCTGGCCGATTTGTAAGCGCGCATCCGGACGTGATCCTCAAGATGGGGGTCAAGGAAGTACTTTACGAAACCAGAGAACTTGGCTGGGGCGTCGACACCCACCTCTATCGCACGCCTGCAAAGTTCCGGAAGGAGTTCTTCCCGAGGCTGCAGGCCGACGGGCCTCGTGTGCTGAAACGGAACCGCGGTAACGGCGGTCAAGGCGTCTGGAAGGTGGACCTTGTGAATGCAACGCCGAACGGTCCGGCGGTGATTCAGGTACTGGAAGCGAAAGGAGGCAGCGTCCCGGAAAGGGTAGGCCTGTCCGACTTCGTTTCCCGCTGCGAGACCTACTTCACGGAGGGTGGCTGCATCGTCGATCAACCGTTTCAGTCCCGTCTGCCGGAGGGCATGATTCGTTGCTACATGTCTGGAGGCAGGGTGGTTGGATTCGGGCAACAGTTGGTCAAGGCGCTGGTGACGCCGCCGCCGGGATCTGGTCGAGAACCACTTCAGCCTGGTCCGCGGATCATGCATTCAGCATCCGCAGAACCTTTCCAGACATTGAGGACAAACATGGAAAATGAGTGGACGCCGGAAATGATGTCGAAGCTTGGACTAGAAGCAGCGTCGTTGCCGATCATCTGGGACGCCGATTTCCTCTACGGCCCACCCGACGCTTCGGGCAACGACACCTACGTTCTCTGCGAGATCAACGTCAGTTCAGTCTTCGCCGTTCCTGACGATGCCCCTGCAGCGATTGCGCGTGCGATGGCGATGCGGCTGCACCGGCCATCACTGTAGTTGGGCGTTGATTTCACGTCAGGCGCCGGTCGGCAGCTTCGGCTTGACAGACAGATCATTGAACTTCGGCGGCTCCTCGAAAGCAGCTGCTTTTTTCTTACCATCCAACTGGCGATGCCCTTCGTGCCTTGCAATTGCGCGGTCCTGAAATGCGCTATGAGTTCATTCCATCTCGGATGTTAGCCGGGGCGAGCAGAAAAGCTCACGGCCAATACATCAAAAAACTTGAAGCCTTGGCGGGAATTTTCTTGATAGTCGTGGCAACCCCTAAGCTCTTGCGACGGGCGTAACCGCATGATCCACGGAACGAGCATGAGAATATCGGTCCTGCCAATCTTGCTCGCTGCCGGGATCGCAACGCCCGCGACCGCCGCCGGAGTTGGGGGTGGCATCGACCTGTTCGTCTCCCGTTGTTTGCGAGAAGGACCAAAGTTCGAGGCAACGCTGTCGAAGGCACGACAGGAAGGATGGGCTCCCCTGGCAGCAGACATGGCCACGGCCTTTACCCCAGTCGATGATCCAGTCGCGATCGAATGTTGGATGATCGGCGACGGCGAAGGAACCCCGCTCGAAGCCCTGGTCGTCTACAAGGCGATGGTGGGGAAGAGAACGGTCGAAGGATGCACGACAGCATCGGCCGGGAGCGACGCGAGGTCAGTCGAGAAAGGTCTCACGGGCCTCATCCAGGCCAGGCCTCTCGGTGAGGAGCAAGGCCAGGACACGATCTACAAGCGCTTTTCGACCAATGTCGCGGGACGCGACATTGCCATCACCCTTACCCTGCCCCGGTATCCTCGTGGAACCGATCAAGTCCTGGCCAGTGCGGTCGCGGAAGAGTTGGTGGAGAACTAGATGCTTCACGAGGATGTTTCAACGATAGCGCTCCTTGACCGCCCAAAGGGAGACACCCCGGGGCTGCTCGAGATTAGCACCAAATACTCTTGTCCGAACATCTCAGGCGCCCTCTCAAGCTGATCGCGTAAACTGGCGTCTGGTCAATTCCGCCGAGTTAACCGCAGGGCACGCATCTGATGGCAGGTGCCACCGCGATCTGTCGACCTTACCTCATACATCGGCGACAGATGCAGCCGATGTTGTCGATCGACTGCTACATTGTTATCGTCAGCCGGAGGCTGGTCTTGTCTCCGCTGTCTAAGCTCGTTTCATCCACGTGCAGAATCGTCGCTCGCGACGCTTAAATCCCGCCCCACCCGTCGAGGTCGTGCATGTTTCCTCTGTCGCATATGATGAAAGCCTTCATCCGCAAGGGCAGCCTAACGGTGATCGACGCCGACGGGCGCAGCCATGTCTTTGCAGGTGAGGCGGGCCCGGAAGTGACGATGCGTCTGACAGACCGCAGACTTTACCGGACTCTGGTCTTCAACTCGGAACTCGCGGCCGGCGAAGCCTATATGGATGGCACACTCCGCTTTGAAAATGGTTCGACACTTCGAGACTTCCTGACCCTGTTCTCGATCAATCGGTTGTCGCTTGGCTCCTATCCAATCCAAAAGCTGCTGCGCGCCGTCAAGATGCGCTTCCGCAAGCGCCAGCAGTCGAACGTCAAGGGCGAGGCGCAGCGAAACGTCGCCCACCACTACGATCTCGGCAACGATTTCTACAAACTCTTCCTCGACGACAACATGCTCTACTCCTGTGCCTATTTTCGCGAGGCGGACGAAACCCTGGAACAGGCCCAGAGAAACAAGCTTCGGTTGCTGGCCTCGAAACTCCATTTAAAGCCCGGGATGAAGGTGCTTGATATTGGCTGCGGTTGGGGCGACATGGCCCTCTATCTCGCCCAACTCGAAGATGTCGAAGTGGTTGGCGTCACCCTGTCGAAGGAACAGCAGGCGCTGGCGACTGGACGGGCGCGGAATGCCGGCGTCGCTAATCGTGTCCGGTTCGACCTGCGCGACTACCGAGACGTCACCGAGACGTTCGATCGCATCGTATCGATCGGCATGTTCGAGCATGTCGGGGTCAGTCATTACGACGAGTTCTTCAAGAAGTTGAACGCACTGATGCCGGACCATGGTATCGCCGTCATCCACTCGATCGGCCACATGAGCCCTCCAGGCATGGCGAGCGCCTGGCTTCGAAAATATATTTTCCCCGGAGCTTATTCTCCGGCTTTGTCGGAAGTCTTCGAGGTCGTGGAGCGCAATAGCCTTTGGGTCACCGACCTGGAATTTTTGCGCGTCCACTATGCGATGACGCTGGCCCATTGGGTGGAACGTTTCGAGAAGAACCGCGACAAGGTCGTCGAATTGCACGGCGAGCGTTTTGCCCGGATGTGGGAATTTTATCTGATCAGTTGCGAAATGATGTTCCGGACCGGAAGCCAACTGGTGTTTCACATGCAGCTGTCGCGCAGTCGGGACGCGGCCCCGATCGTTCGAGATTATATTACAGAACAGCAGAAAGCTTATTTGCTTCAGGAAGAGGCCTTTGGCTTATCTATGAAGGGACGTTAGGCCAGGCACCTTTCGACTGTTGTCATCGCTACCGCTGTTTTCACCACACCAATAAGGCCTGACCCAGATTGGGCGCCACACGACCGGAACGGACAGCGCGGGCCTAATTCATTCAACGCGAAAAATATTCTGGCGATGATGGAAGAAAAACGGTGCCGGCTTCGTATATGGAGATATGGACCGCAACAAACGTGCCTTTGATGTAATTGGACAGCTGACCACGCTCAGGCGCTATGCGCGCTCGCTGGCACGAAACGCGACTGACGCAGAAGATCTCGTTCACGATGCCCTCGTTCGGGCATACGAACGGCGGGCAACCTTTCGCCCCGGTGCGAGCCTGCGGAACTGGCTGCTTTCCATCATCCACAATACCCACGTAGACCGGGTGCGTTCGTCAGCGGCAGGAACTCGCCGCGACGATGCGGCGATGTTGGAAGCCGATCTGTCCTATGCTGCCGGCCAGGAGCATTCCGTACATCTCGCCCAGGTGCGGGAAGCATTTCTGGCCCTGCCGGAAGAGCAGCGTGAAGCCTTGCATCTCGTCGCCGTCGAAGACCTGTCCTATCAGGAGGCCGCCGACGCGATCGGCATCCCGGTCGGGACACTGATGTCCCGGGTCTCTCGAGCAAGGGCTAACCTCCGGGCGTTCGAGGACGGCACCAGGAAGCCCAGCCATCTCAAAATCGTAGGAGGCGGCAGTGACTGACGTCGCAACCATTCTCGATACCGACCTCGATGCCTATGTCGACAGCCAACTGGACTCTGCCGGGAAGCTCAGGGTCGAAACCTGGCTCGCGAAACATCCCGAGGCGGCGGCCCGGGTGATGGCGGATCTCGGGATGCGTACAACCTTGAAGCTCGCAATGACCGCAGACGATGTCGTTTGTAACCCGCGGACCCGGGAAGCAGCTCGTCACCTGTCCTCGGGGCTTGCCAATGCCCGGTTGTGGACGGCGCTGCAGAAGGTGGCGGCCGTCGGCGTCCTTTTGACAGCCGGCTGGTTTGCACATTCCTCGATGGGACCAGGCGAGGTCAATGCTTCCGTTCCTCCGCCTTCATTCGTCGGACAGGCCGTTCGCGCCCACCAGACATCGCTCGTCCGCGCCGGGATGCCGTCACAACCCGAGGTCAAGACCTATGACCGCGATGACATCCGCGCCGCCACTGGGATCGTGATGCCGGAACTGCCCAAGGGCTGGACGGTCATTGACGTCCAGGTCTTCCCATCGGACTTCGGGCCCAGCGTCGAGACCAGTGTCCGGACGGAAGAGGGCGCGCTGATCTCGCTCTTTGCGGTCCGTCCAGGCCAATTTGCAGTGGAGCCCGTGAAAGACCTCGATTTTAGGGACGCCGAAGCCGCCTGGTGGCAGCTCGGCGAAGTCGCCTATGCGGTGATCTCGAGCACTCCCAATATCGGCCTGATCGACGAGGCCGAACTTCTCAAAAACTCACTCTATTGATCGTCAGGGAGACCATCATGTATCCGCAACAGGACCGCTACGGCACCTACAACCCGGCATCTGCCGCAGTTTTCGACGAGGGACTGCGCAAGCACATGCTGCGCATCTATAACTATATGGGCCTTGGCCTGGTTGTAACCGGGCTTGTCGCCTTCATCGTTGGCACGACCCCCGCGCTCTACGTGCCGATCTTCTCCACCCCCTTGAAGTGGGTGGTGATGCTGGCACCGCTGGCTTTCGTCTTCTTCTTCTCGTTCAAGATGCATTCGATGTCGGCGTCCGCAGCGCAGATGACTTTCTGGGCTTTTTGCGCGGTCATGGGTCTCTCGCTTGCATCGGTTTTCCTGGTGTTCACAGGAGCGAGCATCGCGCGGACATTCTTCATCGCCGCCACCATGTTCGGCGCGACCAGCCTTTACGGCTATGTGACGAAGCGTGACCTCGCCAAGTTCGGGTCATTCATGATCATGGGTCTGATCGGTGTGATGATCGCCTCGGTCGTCAACATCTTCCTCGGCTCCAGTGCGCTGCAATTTGCCGTCTCGGTCATCGGCATCGTCGTTTTCGTCGGTCTGACTGCCTGGGACACCCAGAACATCAAGGAGCAGTACGCCGAAAATTACGACCAGGAATCCCAGCAGAAGCTCGCCGTATTCGGCGCGCTGTCGCTTTACCTGAACTTCGTCAACATCTTCCAGCTGCTGCTGAACTTCACCGGGCAGCGCGAAGAGTAACAGTAGTCCATACCCAAGGAGAGATCTCATGGATCGCAACGACCAGCAGGCCATTGACGGTCTGTTCTCCAAGCTCGCCCATGTCGAGCACCAGGCCGGCCATCGCGATGCCGAATCCGAACGCCTCATCCAGGAGCGGATCAGCCGACAGCCCGGCGCGCCCTATTATATGGCCCAGACCATCGTGGTGCAGGAGCAGGCTCTCGAAGCGGCACAGCGCCGTATTGAAGAACTCGAAGCGCAGGAAACACAGGGTTCGCGCGGAGGAGGCTTCCTCTCCTCGATGTTCGGCAACAACGCCCCTGCCCGGCGTTCCGCACCGCCACAGCCGTCCTTCGATGGGCGCGCCGCTCCCGGTTCCCCGTGGGGCGGGCAGAACCAGGGATATAGCCAGAACGGCATGCCGACCCAGAGCCGCGGCGGTGGCAGCTTCCTTGCCGGCGCGGCACAGACTGCCATGGGCGTCGCCGGCGGTGTTCTTCTCGGCAACGCGATCGGTGGCATGTTCGGCGCTGACAAGGCGCAAGCCGCAACCCCCCAGGCTGCCGCACCGGAGGCGGAAGCTCCGGCAGATGAGACGGATTTCGGTGGCGACGAGGACATCTGATCTCGTCACCAATTCGAGTTGACCCGCGGGGCGTCCCATCCTCCCAAGCTTCGGTGGCTCATCGAGAAGCTAAATAGTTGATTGGCTTGTCTTCTCAGCTCGCTGCCGCCAACGTGTTCGATGCGGGAGGCGCCGCTGACGCAAGATGGGATGGCTGCGGGTCTACGCCGAGCGGATTGCTTGTGGAATTGACGCTCGCTGCACAAGTATCGCGACCAATTCGACAAGCGTGCATTCAGGCAGTTCTTTTCCATCAAACAGCATGTCCCAGGCGGCCACCGCAACAGCCAACGGATCGGCGTGGGGTGATGCCGCAGCAAGAAACATAGACCCGAGTGGGGTGTGATGGAGTATAGGGGCGGAAGACCTGACCGGCTGCGCGTCTCTAGTTGTGGCTGGTTCCATCAAACGGACGCCGAGTCAGAAAATAAGTTTCAGGAACAAGACCACCACGATCAATCCGATTATAAAGATCGCTCCGATGGTTCCACCGATAAACTTCAGCATGTCAACTCACTCCTGTCATCTACGCATGATGCGGCTCCGTTAGCGTAAACAACATAGATGTCCTGGTTGTTCCGGTGTGCATCGACAAGGCAATTGAAAATGCTGTCTGGCCTCCTGCAGGAGGTCGGCCTGGAGGTTTCCAAATTGAACATTGATTCTCGGTGGCCCCATCCCTGATGCTTAAGCTTTCCCTCATGCTCAACCGTTGCGTCTCGTGGCACCTCGGTTTGCAGCAGTGGATCATCGTATCGCATATGAGTGAATGTCGACGTTTTTGCATTCCAGGCTTCTTCTCAGGCCGAGAAAACGTGGGGATCGGCCGGCTCCTCGGCATCTCGGATACGCAAGCATTTCTGCTTGGTAATGTCTCGACGTAATCAATGGAGATCTACGAGGCCGACAAGGTCGCCTGATAAATCGAACAAATGCTGAGCTGGAAGAGCGGGCGGCATGGCGGATCCGCGACGTGAATTCCGCGCTGGGTGGAGGATGCCCTTGTCAGGCGTCAACAGCGTCCCGCCGTCTAAACGCGATCGTTACAGCCATGCCCTTGCCGGGTCCAGACTCTACTTCGATCTCGGCATTCGCGTTGTGCTTAACCGACTGCACGATCATGGCGCTGAGCTTGCCTCGTCTCGGCCAATCGGCCTTATTCGAAAGTCCAACCCCATCGTCAGCGATGAGGACCTTGCAGCCTTCATCATCAACGGTGCAGCGCACCTTGATCTCACCGCCATCGCGACCTGGGAATGCGTATTTGAGAGCATTGGTCAAAAGCTCGTTGACCACGAGACCGACGGGCATGGCGACATTGACCGAAACCGGCCAGGTATCGACCTTCATGTCCAGGCGGATGCCCTCGATCGCATGGGCCGCCATCACCGAAGAAGCGATCTGGCTGACATAGGTCCCGAGATCGACGGTTTCGGTTTCGCCGCCGGCATAAAGTGACCGATAGAGAATCGACAGCGCCTCGATCCGCCCCGCCAGCCCGTGAAAACGTTCACTCTCTTCAAGACGCTGTGCGTTTCGTGCCTCCATCCGGATCAACGCCGTGATCATCTGCAGGTTGTTCTTGACCCGGTGCTGAAGTTCCTTCAGCAAAACATCCTTTTCCGCCAGCGCCGAGGTCATGGCGGCTTGATCGTCGGAGCGTTCGCGCGCCGACATCGCCAGCAGCCGAAAGAGAGGCTGGCCGGCGTCGTCGACTATCGTATTCGACCAGGCGTCGACGACCCATGCCTCCGGGCTCCCCGAGAGGTTGAAAGCACCCAGGTACTCCTCGGTTTCGAGCAAAGCCTCAGCGAGTTCGGTTCCACCTGCCAGGGGAGGAGCAGAAGGGAGGACAGACCAGGACTTCCCTTGCAGCTCTCCAGCCGAAATGCCGGTCAGGCGTTCGAATTCGATATTTCCATAGACGAGCGTTTCGTTGCCGCCAAGTTCCGAGACCGCGACCGCGAAGGGGACATGGTCGAGAAACTGCCGAAACCGGTTGTCGTCGAGCGCTTCCGCAAGATGTGGAAGATCGGAAAGGGTCGGAGACGGCGGGTTCGGATCGTCAGGGTTTGTCATGGGGATATCCGCAGTGTCGGCAGCGGGAGTCCATATCACGCCATCAAAAGAAAGGGCTAGAGGATTTATCGGATAAGAACCGAGCGGCTTACGCCACCAGCCGCGCCAATGCGTCAATGACTGCCTGATAGGCATAGGGTTTCGGAAAGAAAACCGCCTGGTCAGGCATTTGGTCGCTTTCTACCCGCCGCTTTCCAGAGGTTATGATGATCCCGATCGGCGGCCACCGATCCTTGACGATCCAGGCAAGGCTCAACCCATCTAGCTCGCCATGCAGATCGATATCGGTGAAAATCGCTCCGATCGATGCCTCAGTAGATAGAATACCGAGGGCGTCGTCGGCATTTGCTGCTTCCAGGGTGTGGAAGCCGGCGTCGCGCAACTCGTCCGCTACTGCCATGCGGATCAATGGCTCATCTTCGATCACCAGTATGGTCGTCCGCGGCATTGGCTGCACCGATCTGAACTGCGTCACGCGAGGAAAATCTCTGGCCGAGCAATATGTTCCTGTCGACTGCAACAGCGTCGGGCTCAACCGGACGTCGCTGGGCTCAGCGGACGTCACGATCGACGGGCATGTCACCGTGAGGGCCGTAAACGTGGCTCGCTACCCGGCGCCCTGAGCATCGGTTGCATCGCCCATTTCCACATAGCTGTATTGGCCTGTCGCTGGCCATCCGCGCGCAATCCTGCCCTGCGACGCCCAGGAGTTCCCTCCCAATGAGCCTTAGCTAGGTTTCGCGCATTTGGTCGCGGACAAGCTCCTGCTTTGCTCTTTCGTCGTTTTGGGGCCACGCGCTAAGGTATTCTTGACGCGGAAGCTGTCGTTTTTGGTTTCAAGGATGTGGCCAATGTTCTGAGACCGTGGCGCAGCGTGGCGGTTATCTCGGCGCCGCCGAAGACACTGGCCATTCGCCGAAGCACAGGTTCGTTGGGATGATGACGCTGGTTCGCTCGCAAAATCTGTTCAACAGATGGGTGAGCGAAGCACAGGAGGCGCAAGGTGTTCGAGCGATCTGGCCGGAACCCTCCATGTGCATTCTCCTGTTCCAGCGCGTTTGCCGCTCGATCGTCTGGAGCGATAGCCTAAGGTCAGCAGATCGACCGGAGGTCGCCAGGCAGGACGTCGCCGCATGGGGAGGACTTCCATTGTCCGCATGTCGAAGGTTCCAGCGGCCGCCTCGGCCCCTTGTTTGATTTGAGAAGTGCCGGGCGTCCACCAGCGCCGTGATCTGGCGCTGCCGTTGAGGTACTGGTGGGGCGCCCTCGAAATCCATTGATTGATAACTCGCCGCCTCATCAGGAAACACCCGAGGCTGCCGCACCGGAGGCCGAGGCTCCGGCGGGTGAGATGGACTCGGTGGCGACGAGGACATCTGACCTCGAAGTATGCCTGGGCAGTCGTGAGCGAGCCGCGCGTGATTGGTTTGATGCGGTTTGATCAGCGCAGATATGCACTACTGCGCCTACTAGGGGAGAAGAGGTCGTCGTTCGCCCTATCGGCGGTGCGGCGATCTCCATCCACGTCAACGGAAGCTGCGCTGGGGGCACACCCTCCACGACAAGACATCCAGGGAAGATCGGTTTTGCCTCGGCTTGCCGGTGTAGCGATTTATAAGCTGACTTCCGGGCCGTTGGGTTGCCGACGGCCCCTTACCGCTCTACGTTGCGACCGCAAGATTGCGAATAAGGGAATAGGATATCATGGCGACCGGTACGGTAAAATTTTTCAACGACGACAAGGGCTTCGGTTTCATCACGCCTGAGGACGGTGGACAGGACGTTTTCGTCCACGTCTCCGCGCTCGAGCGCGGAGGATCGCTCCGGGAGGGCGACAAGGTCAGCTTCGAACTCGGGCAGGATCGCAAAACCGGGAAATCGAAAGCCGAAAACGTTTCGGTTCTTTGAGGAGCGCACCCGCATGCGGCCCCGCCTCGGGGTGGAGCCCCTGCGAGTTCAGCATGTTGGCCTGAGTTAGCTCGCCAGCGAGGTCTCGATGGGTACCACCTCGGCTAGTGCCTCGAGTACCTCCGAGACAAGATAAGGTTTCGGAAGAAACTTGCTCGATGACGGTAGCACGCGGTCGCCGCCGAGGTGGCGGCCGGACGTGACGACTATCGCAATTCGTCGTCCTCGCTTCGCAACGAGGTCGACAAGATCAAACCCGTTAAGGGGTCCAGGCATATCGACGTCGGTCACGAGCGCGTCGATATCATGGGTGCCGAAAACGACGACCGCTTCCAAGACATTGGACGCCTCTAGCACGTGAAAGCCCTCGTCCTCTAGCGCTTCCACCAGCAACATTCGGATCAGCGGCTCGTCGTCGACGACAAGGACGGTACGTGAATACATGTTCGTCTCCTCAGTGGCTGCAGCGACAACTCGTAACCCCCGTCTCTGGTCGATCCCCGTACAACAGTCTTTGCTAACAAACTTAATAAAATGCGAATGATCGCTTTACGGCGGCGCCCCTGCCCATACCGTCGAGGCCCAGAGGTGGCCGCCCCAGGATACGTCGCCAGCTAGATCCTATTGGGACGCGGAAGTGTAACTTTCCTGGCCGTCATCGCCCGTGTCGTCTCCCACTCCCAAGACCTGAAGAAGCGCCTCTCGTTCCGGGCCGAACGGTTTTGTGTTGAGAAAGTCGGCTACTAACGTTTCGGTCTCGTGCCCACCTGAAGGCAGGTTGGCCCGGTGAAGGACGGCGAGTTCACCGTCGCCCTCGCGCTTACCGAGAAACCAGCGGTCACCGTTGGAGCTTGTTGAGAACTGTTGAAGATCACGCATAGGCTATCCTTTTCGCCAGGCCTGTTCATCCTGAGAAACGACGGACGAGTTCGGAGGTTTCAAATCAGTTCCTTGACGCGACAAGGGTTCAGCTCGTTACAAAGCACGCGATCTCGAACGCCGCAACATCGGCGACCAATGGCCACCCGCTGGCTGTGAATGCCTATTCGCTAGACCGCGAGCTTGTTACCGTCGATCTTAAGCGTGACGAGGACACCGCTTTTGGACCAGTTATGGCTGATCGTTCCGCCAAGGTGTCCGGTCATCGTGCGTGACAGGAGCTTGCTCCCGTACCCGCCGGTTCCTCGGCATTAGTTAGCAAAAACCACCAGACCTGAAATGGTATCCCGACTACCCTGGTTTCCGGTAAAAACGGAGCCTCGAATGAGTGTAGCGTACGAGTTGAAGCAGAAGCGAGCCGCCTTGATTGACAGGCTGCAGCAGCTTGAAAGGGAGCGGGTAGATGAGCCAGACTTCCAGGCATCGTACAGCCGGGGTCAGGTCGCGGTGATCGGCCTCGTAAGGCAAAGCCGTCGTTGTCCGAGGTAAAAGCGGCCATGAATGGCATAAACAAGCGCCAAGCCGTCCTGGAGGTCCTGCGCGAAGCAGGAGAACCGATCTCGGTTACCGACTGCGCTACGAAGTTCGCCTCCAAACTTGGAATCCCGAGCGAGCCACAGAACCTCTCAGGCACCGCCCACCGCCTATCGGCGGTCCTCACCCAACTGACGACTGCGGGACGCGTTCGGCAGTCCGGCCAGTTCGACGGCCGTAAGGTTCTGTGGGAGGTCGCCGCTTAGGCTTCCCAGATCATGTCAGGTGGCTTGTTACCTGCCAGTACCCGCACAGATATCGTGACGTTGGGCGAGATAGCGCCTTGCCCAGCACCTGGAACGTATGGCCGCGGTTGCTCATCTGGCGGCAGTCCTCGCGCCACGCGAGTTCGGCCACGTACCGGTCGAAGTACTTCAACGGAAACCGATGGTGGATGCCGACGTGGGCTCGTTGGACCCGCGAGGAAGCTCTCGACCTGGTTGGTGTTTGTGCCGTCGTCGGTCTTATATGCCTTTGAATGGCTGACGCGTTTCAACGCGTTCAAACCAGCCAAGTCGTTATAGCTGCCGTGCTCGTCCGCGAAGACCGTTGCCTCCCGCGACACGTGATCTCGGACGGCTGCCCAAGCCGCATTGCTGTCTTCGTCTCGGATGATCCGCGTGAACGTCTGCCCTTCCAGTCCGCGCTGGCGGATCGCAAGGGCGCACAGACGCTTCACGTTCTGGTATTTCTTGAGGCGACGATCAATGCGATCCTCGGCCTTGTTTTCAGGACGAATGTGGCCGCCAGCGTACTTGCCGTCAATCTCGACCTCGCCATCGAGTACCATCCCCTCCCTGCGCCATGCGATGGCATCGCGCAGCTTCATCAGGAGGACCCAGGCGGTCTTGTATTGGACGCCGATCTCGTCGCGCGAGAGCTGGAGCGCCGCTTTGCCTTCACCGAGTTCACCAAGAACCAGATGGCCCCTAGCGCGCAGACCTTGACAAAAGGAACCGCCATTATGATAATCACGATTAAGGTAATCACGATTAAGGTAATTATATTTACCGGAGGGCAGGCATATGCAGTTTCTCGGGCGCGAACGTGAACTCAAGCTGGTGCGGACCGAATTGGATTCGCCACGACCTTCCCTCATCATCGTATTTGGCCGACGGCGGATCGGCAAATCGCGGTTCCTTCGGGAGGCCGCCAAGAATCGCCCGGAAATCTACTTTCAGGCGACCCGCGTCTCATCACTTTTGAACCTGGAGCAGTTCAAATCCGATGTCGGAAGGGCAATCGGATCAAAGCCACAGCTCGAAGCCCTGTCAAGCTGGGAGGGGGTACTGCACTATGTTGCCGAGCATGCCGGCGAGCATCCGGGATTGATCGTCACGATCGACGAATTTCCCTATCTGCTTGATAACGAGCCAGCACTGCCATCGATCGTGCAGAAATTCTGGGATTCCGGCGCGCTTGCAGATGGGGCGATGAAACTGATCCTTTGCGGCTCTGCCATTTCTCAAATGGAAGACCTGTTGGCGGAACGGAACCCGCTTTACGGGCGAAAAACCCTGTCGCTCGACATGAAGGCCTTGCCGCTTGTCGATGTCGCCAAGTTTTTCCCGGAGTACACGGCCGACGACATTATCAGAACCTATGCGATTTTCGGCGGCATTCCCTACTATCTTCAGCTTTGCGACGCTCAGGAACCGCTCCGCAACAACGTCATCAAACTCTTGCTCACCGAGACAGGCACGCTGATCGACGAACCGAACACGCTGCTGCAGACCGAACTCAGAGAGCCGTCCTTTTACTCAAGCGTGGTTGCGGCTGTATCTGACGGTTGCAACACTAAGTCGGAGATCGCAAACCGACTGGGTGTCAAAGCAGACGGTATTGGACCGTACCTGGCAAAACTGCTCGCGCTTGATTTGATCGATAATTCGAAATCGCTGGATGCCGAGAAAAAGGGCCGAAACCGCCGCTATCGCGTTGCAGACAGCCTGATGTCGTTCTGGCATCGTTTCGTGCGACCAAACCTGAGCGCGATCAGCAGCGGGTTTGGCGAGGAGGTTTACGACCGCGTCGTGGAGCCTCGGTTCTCCGAATATATGGGGATTGCGTTCGAACCGATCGCCCTTCAATTTGCAAGGCTTCATCTGCAGGAGGTCCTTGCGGTTCCGACGCAGGAGGTTGGCCAGATTTGGGGTCACGCCGATTTCGACATCGATGTCGCGGGGCGATTGTTGGATGGTGCATTTTTCTATGGCGAATGCAAATGGCGATCGCGCGTGATCGACCTTGGCCACGTCCGATTGTTGCGTGAGCGATCCGAGAAAACGACTTACGGGGAAGGAGCGACGGGCAAGCACTACCTGTTTTTCAGTAGAAGTGGTTTTTCAAGCGATGTCGAGAGTTTGGCGAAAGAAAACGAGCGGCTGCATCTGATAACCCCAGAAACACTGGTAAAACCGCGTCGGTAGAGGCACAACGTTGGCGATTGCCACTTCCTAACGCGCCGCCTGACGCATGTGGCACTTGCTCCAAAACGCCGATAATTTCTGTAGTATTCAGATGCCTAAGCTGCTTTTGGTGGTCTTTGCTACCTAATGCCGCGGTTCCTTGCGGGGGCGAGACCTAGACTAGGGGCCAAGCGTTGTCCCTTGTCAGGGAACAGGACGGCCCCCGTGCAGATCAGGGCTTTTTAAGGCGTCTGCTGATAAGCGCCTCGGCGGCGGCGGCGATACCCTGTGCCTCTTTGGCGAGGCGCGCCTCGCGTAGCCGCAATGTCTTTGCTTCCCGGGCCTGGACGATCGAGTCGAGTTCCTCGACCGCATGAGCGCGTGCGAAAAACTCCGTCTGGGTGTGCCCGAACGCAATCTCAGCCTGCTGCCGCGATTTTGAATGTGTCTGTGTCATGGGTCGTCCAAAGTAGGTCGCGAGAACGGAAAAAGGCCAGGCTGTTCGCCTGGCCTCGCAGATAACTTGCTTTCGACAGTGCCAGTACATCCGTGGTCAAGGGAAAGCAGAAACCTAAAATCAAGCCGCCTGAAGATTGCAGGCCGACATCTTGCCCGACTTGTTGTCGCGCTCGAGTTCGTAGCCGATCTTCTGGCCTTCGACGATTTCACGCATTCCGGCGCGCTCGACGGCAGAGATGTGGACAAACGCGTCAGCGCCGCCGTTGTCAGGCTGAATGAAGCCGAAGCCCTTGGTGGAATTAAACCATTTTACTGTGCCTGTGGTCATGATGAACCCTTTCAAAGCAAGATTAAGTGACCCCAGAGCCGAAGCCCTGCGGATGGTGATAGCGATTGATTTTGAAAGGGAAGTTCGTCAGGCGCGGTGCTAATCGCGCGGCAACCAAAGTTCAGCAAGCAAAAGATCGATAAACCACAAATAGCGGAATCTTACGAAGGAGTCAACTTTTAGTTCTGATCACCGTTGAATAGTTTGATGGGCGCGGTGCCCCGGCCTGAAGTTCGACTACACGCTTCGCTGGTTCGAACGCTTGCGCGCCTATGCGGATGAACGGCGACTTCAACGTCATGCCGGCCGAGCTCGAGGTCTACAAGCCGGGCGGTGGCTGGACGACGCGTTGCTCCGTCCGGAGGTCAGACCTACATATGCCGCGCTCATGAACCAGGGCCGGGCGGACGCGATCCGGTTTCTCCATCCGATGAGCGCATCGGTCATTTCCTGCTTGGCCCAGCGCTGCATGACCGTCTGACCGAGCCCAGGGTCGATAAGTTTGCGTGGGTCACACACAAGCGACCATGCGCCCGAGTGGATTGAACTGCAGGACCGATAGTCGAGCCACGAGCTTTGCCGTCACGAGAAAAAGGACCGGAGACGAAGTCTCACGGTCCAAGTTTTCCCAGCGACGCGTAGGGAGGACATCGCGTCGGGAACCCTATGGTATCGAGTCATGGTTAACGCATCGTAAAAGCGGGTCGCGGTGTGTGTGTCGCGGATGGCTCGTTCTCTGAGACGGAGATTTTCCCTTCCATGACCTCAGGACGTCCAAACAGAAAACCCTGCAATTGATGCGGAGCCTTGTCAGCGACGCGAGTGCGTTGTGCTTCCGTTTCAATTCCCTCGACGACGACCGTCAGTCCAAGGCTCTTGCCGAGCGCCAAGGCGCAGTCGATGACGACTTCGGCGACCGGGTCTTCATCGAGCGCAGCGACATAACTGCGGTCAATTTTTACCTTGTGAAACGGAAAGCGCCGGAGGTTGGTTATCGACGAATAACCGCTGCCATAGTCATCCATGACCAATTTGACACCAGGTGCTGTCAGGGCTTCCAAGCAAGCGGCAACATCTGCGCGATCTTCCAGAAGCGATGTCTCGGTGATCTCCAACTCCAGCCTGTCCGCTGAAAGACCGCTTATGTTGAGAGCGGTCGTCACGTGTTCGATCAAATCGGAGGAAAACAACTGTCTTGCCGAGACGTTGACAGCAACGAAGAGCCTGTCATTCCATGTCACGGCCTGCCTGCAGGCCTCCTCCAGAACCCATTTCCCGATCTCGAGGATGCTGCCGCTCTCCTCGGCAGCTCCAATGAACACCGCCGGAGACAGGACACCGTAGGTGGGATGGCGCCATCGCAACAGTGCTTCGTAACCACGTGGCTCACCCGACACAGCCTCAACAATAGGCTGGTAGAGAAGGAACAGTTGACCGGACTCCGCCGCTCCTCGCAATTCTTCCTCGAGCCGCCGACGCGTCCGTAGTTGCTGGTCGAGGAAACGGTCGAATGCGCATATACGTCCTTTGCCCTGCGATTTCGCGCGGTACAAGGCAGCGTCAGCATTATTCTGCAACTGCTTGAGTTCAAGTCCATGTTCCGGGGATGTCGCGATCCCGACGCTCACACCTAGAGCTCCTGCCTTGTCGTGCGCATCAAACAGTGACTTGAAGTTGGTGAAAAACACCGATGCAGCTTGCTGCGCTTCAAACGTCTGACGTCCCGGCAACAGGACGGAAAATTCGTCTCCGCCCATCCTCCCAAGGATCGCGCCGTCGTCGAAGGAAGCGTTGAGAACATCAGCAACCTGCTGCAAAATCACATCGCCCTGCGCGTGGCCGTGGACATCATTGATCGACTTGAAGCGATCAAGATCGAATGTCAGCAGCGAGACTTCGTTTCCTCCAGCCGCAGCTTCGGCGATCGCTTCCTCGGAGCGACTGCTGAACGAACGCCGGTTCAGAAGCCCGGTCAACGGGTCGTGCGAGGCAAGATGAACCAGCTGCCGGTTGGCCTCCAGCCGCTCACTGATGTCGCGCAGACCGAGCACCGAGGTTTCGCGGCCACGGAATTCTATAATGCCCTCGACGATCTCTACGGGAACCGGCCCATCTGGCGACTTGAGGACGCCTCGCGACCCCTGCCGGTCAATCAGAAAATCAGAAAGAACCTGCGACTTGAGTTCGGTGACCGCCCTTCCCATGAGCGCTGCAAATCTCACGTTGGCATGAACAATCCGCCCGGCCCGAGTCATTACAACTGCCTCGAACGTCGCGTTGGCAAGTCCTTTGACATCCGTCAGATGCCGATCGAAGAATAGCGCCGCAACGCCTGTAGCGATCAACAGGCTGGAGACGATACAGACGCCGACTGCGATGCCCACACGGTCGACGAACGTCAAAGTACGAGCCGCTTCAGAATGTGGCACGATGTCAAGGCCGCTCATCGAAACCATGTGATGGCTGCAGACGGCGCCGACGATCAGCAGCGCGGCGAGGATCAGCCTGCCGCCTGTCATCCGATGAACGAGAACCAGCATTGCACCGACTCCAAACGCACCGCCCAGCATCCATGCGGCCATCTGGGTCGCCCAATCGCCTTCGATAAGGGCGGATGAACCAATGGCGCTGAGGCCGATGGCGTGCATCGTTGCGATTGCCAGTCCGAGAAGAATTCCGGCCACGACGGCGCCTTGTCGACCCCGACTGCAGAGGGACGCAAAAGTAGCAAGACAAGAGACTGTAATCGCCACGACGATCGATAAGCCTGTTTCTACCAACCGGTAGGAAACGGGAATACTGTATGACAGCATGGCGATGAAATGGGTTGCCCAGATCGTCCCGCCAAACACAGTCCCGGCGACCGCAAGCCATAGGTTCCGATGCGCCCGCACGCATTGTCGAGCGCGCGACAGCATGAAAACCCCCGCCAGGTTGCCGGCGCTGCAGACACAGACTGCGACAAGCAAAAGCAGCCAGTTGTGTTGCTCAGTGATACAGGAAACCAGTTGGAACATCAGGACCTCCGGCTGCCATCCTTTCATGACCGCCTGACCCCCGAGTTAGAGAAGTCGGTAAAATCTTAACGACTGAAATTCGAGGCACCTACCAAAGCCCTGCGTCACAGCCTCAGGAGCGCCTCAAAGTTGACAGAGGGAGGAAAAGGCATGTCAAGAGACCGATGACAGGATGCTCCGCCACAGTTTTGACGCAACGGCCAACTCTTTTCGCGGCTGCGCTGATCGCTTCCCATTCACAGTCAACCAGGAGCTGCTCATGATTACACCGCATTGGGTGTTCGGCATTCTGCTGATTGGATTGCTTCCCGCTTTGGTCTCATGCAACGGCAAGACTGCATTGGCGTCCTCGCCCCAACGAACGTGCGACCCCACGGCGGCTCAGGCTCTTGCGGGGAAGCCAAGGCTAACTGATGAAGAGGCTATGCGGTTGACAGGTGCAAACATCGTCCGTCAGATCAAGCCGGACCAAAGCGTCACCCACGATTTCAGAGAAAACCGCGTGACCATCGAAACGGACCCGGCAACGGGCCGCATCGTCAGGGGGACTTGTGGCTAGTATCAGCTGTTGATTTCATGCGTGCAGAAAAAAGGTGCAGCAAAACCGCGGCGCCTAAGGCGCGGAGGCCAAAAGCCTCCAGAGGGGAACAGTTGAGCGCCAACGCGGAGGCAATAGCAGCACCGCAACTCCAGGCCATATGGTCGGCATCAAGATCATCTGCTAGTCGGTCGGGCTTGCCTGATAAGAACTCGGCGCGCGATTACTATTACGCTGCCCGCCTCGGGCGGCTCCCGGTCGCTTGTCAAAGTATGATGACGTCCCTGCCCTGGGCCCTGAGGCGTGCGAGGCCGTCCTTCATCTGCTGAAGCTGGTTGGGCGAGTGGGGCTCCCAGTTCCATGACGGATAGCGGCTCGACCCATGCGTGGGCGGAAGCCTTTGTCCCCGGAGCGAGCCCGATAACATTCGATCCAACCAACCAAAGCTTGGGCGGTGCAAACCTCATTCCAGTATGGACGCCTTCATGACAATGGATGTTGCGGTCGAGGTCACGGAAGCTGAACGATCCTACTAGTCCGCGGCTCCCTTCGATCATCGCAAGCCATCATGCGCGCTTGAGGCGATATGCGCACGAGGTACCTGATCGAAAGGAATGACAGCCCTATAGAGCCCCGTTGCATTCGGCTCGCCCCACACCACATACACGTGTATGCTCCAGCGAGCAGAGGATGGAACATGCTCACCCCCTTCGAGGTCATTTTCGCTAACATCGCTCAAGGTATCGCGCTTCTGGATTCGGATTTGCGGGTGCTGGTGGTAAACAATCGCCTGTCGCAACTGCTGCAAATTCCTGAACTGACTATGGTAGCGGATGCAAAGGCGATCGCAGACCACTTGCCTGCCTGTAACCAAACGAGGCTTTGGTTGACACACTTGGTCACCGAACAGAAATCGCTGCAGCAGGAAATAGAAGTCGGCGGGGTACTGCTGTCCATGACTTCCACTCCCGTGGGCGATGGCTGCTGGTTGATCCAGTGCAAGGATATCTCAGCACATGCGGCGATAAAAAAAGAGCTTTCCGAACAGACCAGTCTTTTCGATTCGGCTTTAGCCAACATGCCTCACGGATTGTGCATGTTCGACGCGGACAAAAATCTAATGCTGTGCAACACGGCCTACTCGCGCTTGTACAGTTTGTCGGAGCAACTGACCCGACCGGGTACACCATTGCAGCAGATTCTCGACTACCGGGTGATAGCGGGCAATGCGCCCGCCCATCGTGAAACCTATTTTGATGTTGTCGTTGAAGCCGCCCTGAAACGATCAACGGCAAGTCAGAACATATCCCTAATGGACGGCAGGGTCATAAAGATCTCACACAATCCCATGGAAAACGGCGGATATGTCGCAGCGCACGAAGATGTCACCGACTCGGTGCGCGCGGAAGAGCAAATCAAATATATGGCCGGCCACGACCCGCTGACAGGACTGCCCAATCGAACGCTGTTGCGTGAGAAGATCGACAGGGAGCTCGCAGTCAGCGGGAAGGCAAGCGCCTTGTTATGTTTGGATTTGGACCGATTCAAGGAGGTAAATGACAGCCTGGGGCACGCCGTGGGCGATCTCCTGCTCAAAGCGGTTGCAGACAGGCTGACGGACTGTTTACGTGACGGCGACAGCATCGCGCGCCTCGGCGGCGATGAATTCGTTATCTTTCAGACCGATGTCCAAAGCAGAGACCAGGCTTCATCCCTGGCCCAGCGGATTATTGACGTTGTCGACAAGGCTTTCATCATCGACGGGAAATCCGTTCGTATTGGCGTCAGCATCGGCATTGCGATGGCCCCAGACGACGGCGACATGGGCGACTCACTTTTGCGGCACGCCGACACGGCGTTGTATAAGGCAAAAGCGAATGGCCGGGGCACCTTTTGCTTCTTCGAAACTGTGATGGATGCCGACAGACAAGCCCGCCGTGATCTCGAAATTGTGCTCCAGCAGGCCCTCGAAACCAATCAATTCGAGCTCTACTATCAGCCGCAGGTGGACACGGTAACCGAACAGGTTGTTGGGTTCGAGGCCCTCCTGCGTTGGCATCACCCTGAGCGCGGTCTGGTTTCCCCGGCTGAGTTCATCCCGCTGGCGGAGGAAACCGGAATGATCGTGCCCATTGGGGAATGGGTCTTGCGTCAGGCCTGCAAAGACGCCGCGAGTTGGCCGGCCGATATCGCCGTGGCCGTCAATATTTCCCCGCTCCAGTTCAAGAGCCAGACGCTTGCCCACACCGTCGTCTCTGCGCTCGGCGATGCAGGGCTACCAGCATCTCGGCTTGAACTCGAGATCACTGAATCGGTTCTGCTGACCGACAACGACACGGCCTTGGCAACGCTGCACCATATCAGGAGCCTGGGGGTGCGGATTGCGATGGACGACTTCGGTACCGGATACTCATCCTTGAGCTATCTGCGGCTCTTTCCATTTGACAAGATCAAGATCTACCAATCCTTCATTCGCGAACTTGGAAACTCCAAGGATTGCGCTGCCATTGTGAAGGCCGTCGTCGATCTGGGGGCAAGTCTCGGGATCACGACCACCGCCGAAGGTGTCGAGACGAGCGATCAATTGAACCGGGTAAGAGAGCAGGGCTGTAGCGAAATACAAGGCTACCTGTTCGGAAAGCCTCTCCCTATCAGCAGCGTCCATGAACTGTTGAAGCGCCAACCGCCGGAGGCTGCCTGACGGATCTATCTATCCACCAGCGAACCGCGGCGCAACTCGTCTACGACGTGCTGCAGAATTACTGCAATCCGCCAAAACGTTAAAGCATATGCGAGCTCCCAATCCCTGATGAGTCAGACTGAAAAGAAATGCCCGCGAAAGCCAGATGGCACGCGCGCTAGTGGCGGCGGTTGGCCGCCGCCAGTAACACTGCCGATCTGGCTTCTTCCGCAGGCAACCGCCCCTCATCCACTGCCCGGCAGGTCTGCCAAGCATGCTGCCAGGCTTGATTTGCCTGGCCTGGCTCGTGAGCAAGCCAGTTCACGCCTTCTTCCGCACTAGTAATTGTGACCCGTAGGCCATCCCGCTCTAAAACGAGCGGCTTTTCCCACCGATTTACGAGCATGGTCCTGAGGTGGGAGAACGTTCCCATCGCCTCAGTTAACCGCAGGATAAGGTAAATAGGTTCAGCCGCGTTCCGTCCGGCATCCACTACGCCAGCTCCGTCAAACTAAACGCCCAAGCGACGGTCGCCTTCCACTGAGGATCTCATGTTTCTGACGCCAGTACCCTAAGGCCTGCAGTGGTCAGGCCACGGGCGGTCGACTCCGGAACGCGGTCGCTACCGCTCTTTCAACGCCCTGGGCTTGCTCCGTCTGCTCATTCGAGGGCTCAGCTTTAGGCAATCATTGAAAATAGCCTTGTTATCTCGGACCGCGTCCCGAACCCGGTCTGAACATGGCAATGTTGGACACCGCTTGCACGCCGGCGTTTTCGAGCCACTCGATTTGGACGCGTGAGCGATCGAAGAATGCCGTGTGATGATCGCAAGGTGACAATCTCCCGACCGCTATCCCGCACACCGGTAGACATCGAGCTTTAGCGTTAACGCAAGGAATCTTATGAGGTTGATACGAAAAAGCCCCTCCTCACGGAAGGGGCTCGCTTTCATAGCCACTCGCGGCGATCGCGCCTATCGCGACCGTCTCGCCAATCTCGGCGAGGCGGACCGCGACGGTCGTCCCATCGATCACGCCGATCTCGGTGATAATACCGCGGCGGTGGCGGCGGTGGCGCCCACCGGCTAGGCCGGCAAAATCCGCGGCGGGTCAATTCAAAACCACGGCCACAGGCACGATCCACTAACTGTATGTTGGGATTCGGCGGAACAGTGATCCCGCTGGCCGGCATCGAGCTGGCTGGACCAGCAAACAATCCAGCCACCAATAGGCCGGCTGCCAAAAGTACATTGCGCATTTTCTTCCTCCATGTGGAGGCACTTAGCGCGCTGGTCGATGAATGGTGCCTGAATAGTTTCATCCCGCTTACGCCCAGCGCGTGTGAAATCATTGAGCTTTTGAGCTGCGAAGCAGTCCGAGATGAGCGTGAAGAACATCGAGCGCGGCGATACCGGCTAGCGGATGAGCACGATGCCGGTCGGCCGCGCTGCCCTAGATGCTGTAGGAACCATCTTCATTGATATGAACGGCAATGGTCCTGGCGTCAGGCTCCGGGATCCGACTTACACCAGGGCTGAACCTTGGCCGGTCTACCGTAGCACTCCAGTTGCCAACGCTCGTTGAATGCCGCGCACGTCGGTTCCCTTTTTGAGCGTCTTGGCGATAGGCGTGCTGGAGCCGGAAACCCAGATCTTGAGCTCGGAATCAAGATCAAACGTCCCAGCCGTTTCAACCGAGAAGCGGGTGATGGCCTTATACGGGATGGAGGTGTAGTCGACCTTGCTGCCGGTGATGCCCTGGATGTCGACCAGAATGATGCGGGACTGAGTGAAGACGAAGAAATCGCGAATCACCTTGAAGGCAAGTTGCGGTGTTTCTCCCTCGATCAGAACACCGTCCAGGCGGCGCTTCAGGTCGTTGGGATCTACCGTAGATCCATGCCCAAGAAGCCCATCAAAGATACCCATATCACCATCCCTCATTTTTTCATGAAGGTAGTAGTGAAGCGCGTCGACGGCAAGACGGCGCGGGAAAACCCTCTTGCGGAGCATCACCGCACGCGTCCCCCGGAGAAAGGCGGTGTCGCTTCCTTCCGCGGTCAGGACCTCTCATCCATACCGGCTCAGGCTTGTCGAGAAAAGGCATCGCGCGATGATGAACAACCGGGGCAACCCCGCGTTCGCGGGATTCTGGCCGCATCTCGGCAACTTCATCCGAACCATCAAATTCGCGCAGCCGAAGAGGGAAGCTTGACAGGCCCCCCGTCGTCCGCGTCATGCACCCCCCGCGCACGAACTCCTGGCAGTTCGTCAGGGAAATCAATCTAGGCGGTTTCCCATTGCTGGTTTTGGACTGTGCTCGGCGATGCAGAGCACAGAGCCGTGACCTGTCCACGGGAGACCGGCCGTGACAGCAGGAAGCCTTGGACGTGGTCGCATCCAAGCAAAATCAAGGTCTCTCTCTGGTCGTTAGTCTCGACGCCCTCGGCCGTCGTATCCAGCCCCTGCGCACGAGCCATCGTGATAATCGCCTCCACGACTGCTCTGCTTCGGCGTTGATCGATCTCCTGAATAAACGATTTATCGATCTTGATCCGGTCCACGATCATGTTCTGGATCCTGGAGAATGACGAATGCCCCGTGCCGAAGTCATCGATGGCGAGCCGCACGCCCGCTGCTCTCAGCATTGCAACGTTCCGCGTGGTCTGCTCTTCTCCACTGACCGCGAGACTCTCGGTGATCTCGACTTCGAGGCGGTTGGGTGCGACACCCCATTTCGCCAGTATGGATAGGACGCGGAGAGGATATCCAGGAGAACCGAGCTCAACGGCTGAGGCATTGACCGCGATATCTGTCGACGGCAGCTCAGCGAGCAAGCTGCATGCATCCTCCAGAACGAGAGCCCCAATTTCATGGATGACGCCAATCTCTTCTGCGATGGGAATGAACACGTCGGGGGGAATCAGGCCCAGCTCCGGGTGCCGCCAACGCGACAGCGCCTCCAATGAGCATGGGAGGTCGCTATTTGCAGGATAGACCGGCTGATAGAAAACCTCGAACTGCGTTCCGGCGTCCAGCGCCGCACGCAGGTCGTGCTCCAGGCGCCTGCGCTTGCGAAGGAGATCGTCCATATGCTCGCCGAAGATCGCGTAGGTGTTACGTCCAGCCGCCTTCGCATGATAGAGCGCGATATCGGCTCTGCGGGTCAGTTCCATGGCATCGAGCCTACCGGTCGACAGCGCGGCCCCAACACTCGCCCCAACCACAACATGAGCGCCATCGATCTCAAAGGGCTCGCGTAGGCGTTTTACGATACTGTCCGCTAAAACGCCGGCATCTTGGATCTCGAACCCCTCAAGCAGGACGGTAAACTCGTCGCCTCCGATCCGGGCAATCAGGGCGTTCGGGAGGAGATCCGCGAGCCGCAGCGCGACGAGAGATATCAGTTTATCCCCGGTCGGATGTCCGTAGGTGTCATTGACTGCCTTGAAACGGTCGAGGTCCACGAACAGCACACCGTGCTTGGCCTGCGGCAGGGCGCTCTCCAGCCGGCTGGAAAGCTCCCGTTCGAAATAGGCCCTGTTGGCCAATCCTGTGAGACTGTCGTGCAGCGCGAGATGTTGAAGTTCCCGGCGGCTGGACGCGAGCCTGACCGAGCGCCTCCAGATTGCTCGACCCGCAAGGCTGGCAGCGCCGAATATTGACAGGACAGAAAGCCCGATCACAGGAAGCGTCGCATAGAGAACGCTGGATCCCGGCTCGAATGGATGCCAATTGAAGAAACCGATCGGCCGCCCAGATGCGGACTTGAGCGGGATTTGAGAATGGCTCTTGTCATGCGGTTCGTGAACCGTGAACTGCATCTCCGCAAACTGGTATTCGTTGGCGATGTCGGTGAGAAAATCACTGTCGAGGAAACGCACGGCGACGTGCAGGTTCTCCTCGCCCGCCTGCTGCTCAATCTCGCCTGTGTCGGAAGTGATTGGTTTGACGCTGACGATGGCTGGCCTTTTCCCGATATATGTCAGGTCGCTCTGCCCAATCGACAGGACAGTGTCCGAAACCCCTTCTTCGTCACCCGCAGTCAGCCTCTCTCGAAGGCGTCTGGCCAGGGGCAGATAGGATTCGCGCAAGTCTTCTGCAGAAGGCGCGTTCTCTGACGCTGCTATGAACTGGTAGATTACTTGGCCCTCCGCAGAGAGCACCACTGCGGCGTCATGGCCGAAGTAGGTGTTCATCCACTGCCCCAGGTTGGTGCCGAGCCAGTCGAGATCGCCGGCCTTGCTCTTGATGACGGCGTCGTCCCACACGGTCGCGCTTTCTTGATCGTGGGCAACAGAGGATTGCATCTTGGAAACGATCAGAGTGACCAGGTCCTTCTGGCGTGCTGCAGCCACCTGGTCGGCTCTCGCCGCGGCCCAGTACAATGTCCCCAGGAGCAGCCCTCCAACCAAAGCCGACGCGATTGTGGGGAGGAGCCATTTCAAGAACCACTGCGACTGACCGACCATGCGAGTATCTGCCTTTTCGTATTTAAGCAGAAAATAAAACGCGCAGGTTAAGCCTCCCGAAATCGATTTGGTTAACGACCTGAAATCGGACGAAAATGAAGAATGGCTCACGCTCAACGTGGCACTCGATCAAGCGGGAGGTACAACTTTTCCATGGTGGTATCTCGATGGGCTGACCTGTTGATTCGTACGAACCGCTGTTCCATCATCGGCCAGGCGGGAGAATCGTGGAGATGACACCAGATCCTACTCAAGTAATCCTATGTCAGGACGCCCAAGGGCATGCGATAGAGGTGCTACGCATCCCCGACCCAAATGGCGATCGGTACTTTTACATCGACAGCCATCAAACCTCTCGGCTGCTCATCCTGCAGGCAGATGACAGCTTCCTTGAAGCTATAAACTCGCGACGGTTTTGGCCGATTTCAATCGGCTCCTCCAATGTTGTTTTCCCTCGCAAGGGCTGACCTGGCAACATGGGTCGGAGGCGAGATGGTGATGAACATCGGGTACGGCTTCCCGGCATCGCCGAGACAACCATCAAGATTCGACCAGGCGGTCTTTGTTTGGCCCGCAGCCGTGCCAGCGGTCGCAGTACGGCCCGAACAAGAAGGAGCGCCGCTACCCTTCCTGGCCAGCGACGCTCTCTGCAGACGTGGCGACCTAAGTCAGACCACGAGAATGTAGACGATCTCGTAGGTGTCCGGCTCGACGATCACGATGCGATTATCGGCAAGCACGAAGTAGCGGTACGAGCGATAGGCCGGGAGGATTTCAACAACCCTCGGCGGAAGCGGACGCAGTTCCACCGTTTTGGGGACTGCGACGCCGACCGATACGCTGAAGCTCGGCTTGATCGGCTCGACCTTGTTCTCCACGATGATGTTTCGAATTTCGGTCTTCTGTTCGGTGGAGATATTGATGCTGCCCGTGACCTCGTTCGAGGGCCGGTCAGCCGAGGCCGCGTCCGTCTCGTTCGACTGACGTTGCTGCGTACCGCTTGCTGTATTGGTGTTGTTGTCGGGGCTTGTCTGAGTGGTGCTGCTGGCCGCATTCGTATCCTTCTTTTCGGTCGAAGTGCCGGAGCCCTGGGCCGACTGCTTTGTCTGATCAGTGCCCGAACCGGCGGCGGCGTCCTGATTCATCTTCTTTTTCTGATCGTCCGTCTGAGCCGCATCGGTGCCAGTCTTGCTCTGGCTGTCCTTCGTGGCAGCGCTCTGGCCGTCCTTCGACGCGCCGCTACCTGCTTCACCGGGCTTGCGAAGCTGCTCGGACTGCGCCTGATTCTGCGCCGGCTGCTGCTTTGCCTCCGGGCTGTTGCTGCCTGCCGACTGGCCCGAGGCGCCCGCCTCCGGCGCGGTGGCCTTGGTGCCTTGGCTACCCGAGGCCGAACCCTGCTTGGAGGTTCCCTCCTTGGGAAGGAGCCTCGGATCGGCAGAGCCGCCGGACGAATTCTGGGCGAGTGCGGGAAGCGAAAGTGTGGAGCCTGCAAGCAGGGCGACGAGGAGGGCTTTCCTATTAAAGAGTCTCATGTTGGTTCTCCATCTTGTGTTTTACGGCGCCCACATGTCTGGCGACTGTTAGGACGCGCGATTTCCGATCTGATCAGTTGATGACGTGCACCACCTTGCGCGTGCTCGGCTCAACCAGGACGGTTTTGCCGCCGACAACGGCATAGCGATACTTCACGTCCGGCACGTCGACCGTGTGGAGTTCAACCGTTTCGGGAAGCGATGCACCGACACTGACGGTGACATTCGGAACATCTACGGACTTCACCTTCTGCTTGGTGACATACTCCTTGATGACCGTTTCCTGCTCGGGGGCCACGACGACGGTCTGTGCTGAAGCGGCGAAAGTTCCTGCCATGGCGGCTAGGCCTGCTGCTGCGAAAATCATGTACTTTTTCATCATGTTATCCTTCTTTTCCTTGTTCCCGCACTCGCCTCGCGAGGTGTTGGAACAACCGCGGAAGGATCGTCCTGTTCCGAGGCCCGGACTTCGGTCCGAAAGCTCTGGGACCTAGGGCCCAACCCTCCTCCCCCGGCATTGGGCATAAAGGCCTATGGCGCTTGGACCGAAGTCCAAGGGAGGAACGTCGTGTGCGAGCCAACGTTGCTGTCTCACGGCTTCGGCCGCAGCAACGAAGGAGGAAACACAATGAAGAAGCAACTCATCCTGACGACGGCCATGCTCGCGCTGGCAGGCGGAACAGCCTTTGCTCAGTCGTCCACTGTCAACGGAGCGGCTGGCGGCGCGGTAACCGGCGCTATCGTCGGAGGACCAGTCGGGGCTGCGGTCGGTGGGGTAGTCGGGGCGGTCGCAGGTACGGCAATCGATCCGCCGCCCCCGACGGTGGTCACTTATGTCCGTGACTTGCCCGCACCGACGGAACGGGTCGTCGTGAAGGAGAAGGTGGTCGTCGGCCAGCCCTTACCCTCGACTGTCGTCGTCAAGGCAGTGCCGGACAATCCGAACTACGCCTATGCCGTCGTGAACGAGCAGCGCGTGATCGTCGAACCTTCCTCGCGGAAGGTCATCCAGGTCATCAACTAAATTAGTGCGGTCGGGCGTGGGATACACGCCCGACCGTGTTGGATCGGTCCATGATTTACAATCAGCCCAGAAGCAGCCGCAGCAGCACTCCCGTCCTGATGGTCTTGATGGCCATAGTGGGAATGGTCGTCGCACTTGTCATGCTCAACGACTCTTCGAAGAATTCTCCTGCCCGTGTCTATATTCCCGAGGAGCTGGCACTGAAGGCAAAATCCTGAAATCCATCGATCACCCGGAGGGCGCATTACCGGAATTCCGTTGCCTGGGGAAACTTAGCAACGGTACGGCGGTGGCTGTTGCCCTGCCGGAACTCCGCGATACCACATCCTGCATCCACCGACTGAAGGCAGATGGCCCCGTGGGATCTCCCCGGTGCGGCGTCGTTCGCGCTCACCGCGTCCATACTGACCATCTTCGTTCGAACGTCGTTTGTCGAAGCCCTTGCCACTCTCATCCTTCCATGAATCGGCAGCCGCGGTGCCTGCTCCGATCAGGAGCGGCGTCAGAAGTGCCGCGAGAACGATGGAGACATGCTTCATGATGCTTTCCGAGTTCATATGCAAAGCATGGGCTTCGCAGCCCGAACGCTTCACCCTCGATCCGCTCCATCAAATGCCGAGACTAAACCGCTAAGATCGAAATTGGCCCTATGCCGGCGTGTCCCACGGGTTCACGAGCGTCACTCCCATGCCCTCGAAGTCCTTGATGTTACGCGTCACCAGCGTCATACGTCGGGTGAAGGCTGTCGCTGCAATATAGGCGTCATTGATCGGTTTTGGATTGGGCACATGCCATTGGGCGGCCTTAACGGCTGCCGCCTCGTCCAGCGGCAGGATACGCCCAGAAAATGCTTTGAGGACTGCGGTTTCGAGCCAGTTGCGAAGCACCTTCCCGGCGACGGCATCATTATGCTCCACCACCCGAACGCCAATTTGCAACTCATGCAGAACCACCGCCGAAATAAATGTTTCGGCCGGATCGACGGTTTCGTTCCAGACCACGACATTGGGATCGGCCTTGCCGGACGCAACCTTGCGCAGCTCGGACACGACGTTCGTATCGAGCAACAACATCAGGACAGAGCGAGCGGCTGGGCAGGTTCCGTGCGTAGCGGCAGCGGCAAGTCAACGTCTTCCGCCCCCGGCGCGGCCAGCATGTCACCCAGCGTCCGCATTTTACCAGTAAGCCTCTTGTATTCCTCGAAAGACAAGAGGACATGCGCGGGCCGTCCCCTGTCGGTGATGATGACAGGCCCGTCCTTGGCGGCGCGCTTTGCGCGACCGAGATCGTGATTGAGTTCACGGCCTGAAATTGTTGTGATGGTCATGACCAGCCTCAACGTTTGTGGCTACGTAACCACATTTGGTCTACGGATGCTGAAATTGGAAGAACGGACGCGGGCGTCGGGCGCTCGGGAAAAAAGCTTGAAGCTCGAGTTGGATCGACAAACGAAAGCGGCACCATTGATGCTGATATATCGCTACCGAGACCCTTCGGATAAATTGAAATCCAGCCCGTCCGCAGCGTTCTCTATCATTTCAGGGCGAGCCGTAACCGATGCGAACGGCAATGGGAGTGCCCCATTTGAACGCCCGCTATATAGGCCGGTCCTCGCTTTCACGGCATGGTAGTTCTCCTCCCGGCACAATGCTGGAGGTGGTACGACGCGCTCATTCCCGCCACTTGGCAACAACAATCGGACGCTTGCACCCACCTCGCCGCTACCCCGATTGGCGGGCTCCTCGGCGGCAGGTGCAGAGTGAAAGGGTTGGTGCAGGCAGATCATCTGGTAACATAGAGCGTGTGCGGGGGGTTCCGGTTCATGCCGCTGTGATTTCGTGCTCCCATCTCGGAGAAGAAATAGCCGAGGCGTGCCAGGCGGCTCGCAAATCGTCGCGTCGTCCGGATTGGAAATGACAGCGAATTAGAAAAAAACCGAGCCAAAGCTGCAGTGCAGCAGCTCCCCAAAAACACAACATGTCCAATATGCGCCTCCGTCCTACGGGGGCCAAACGCTGCCAGGCCGCCGCCGTTCCAACGGCGAGATCTCAGCCCGGCTTATGCTTAACCGGGCGTTACAGATGATAAATCATCAGCGCGTTCTGCTCTTGTGAATGCTGCCGAGGTTTCTACCGGAAGTCGACTGCCAAGCAGCTACGCTTCGTAGGCGTGCCCGCCGCCTTCGGTTCCTTTTACACCCGCCAGCGGCTTCGATGCCAATAGAGCAAGCGGAACCATCGCCGACATACCGCGGTTGTGATGCATCAAGAACAAGGAAGCTGACGATGCACATATTCTCGATTGCTGCGTTGATCGCAGGTTCGCTTATTCCCTTCGGCGCGATGGCAACCGAGGAAGACTTCCTGAAGTCGATCGAAGGTGACTGGACGGGCGGCGGCAAGGTGCTCCGGAGGCTCGGTGGTGAGAACGTCAGCGTGTCCTGCAATATGAAGTCCGAGGCTGATGCATCAAGCTTTTCCATGGATGGATCATGCCGTGCCCTCGTGATCGTTACACGGGGCTTCAAAGCCAAGGTCAATACGTCGGGTAACTCCTATTCGGGTACATATGTAGGGGTGTCGGGCAAGCCTTCGACCCTCGCCGGTAGCCGCGAGGGCAATACGATCAATCTCGA
>NZ_PVBL01000030.1:0-82219 GCF_002968555.1 Neorhizobium sp. T6_25 | reverse complement strand
GGCTGATCCTTCGCGAATTCCCAGCGCGAACGCAGCTCCGCCGGTGACAATGCGGGATGAAGCGAGAACGCCAGACAGGGAGGTCCAGGATCCGCCAATGATGAACTGCCTGCGTGATACCATTCGGGCACTCCGTGCTTTCGCCAATCTATCTGCACTGGCGCACTTTTGAAAGACTATCCTCGGGCGTTGGTGAATCAGCGTTCGTCCTCGTGGCGCTCCAAAATCCCGATCGCCCATTCCAGCCAGGCCGGAATATCTCGATCACCGGCTTTCCAGCGGCGAACGGATCTGGCATCCACGCCGACCCGCCTCGCGAGGGACGATTGCCACTTCTTACCATACGGAGCGGAACAGCGTTGTTCGAGTTCGGCAGGGGTCACGGGGAGGGGCTCCAAGGATCATCGGCCATCAGATCTCGCCGTGCTGCCTGTCCAGGGTGCCCAACTCCAACTGCGGCAGGGTCCCCTCCCGGGAGGACATGGTCAGTACCTCGACCCGAACTAAAAGACCGGCTCTGTGGGTTCGGCGAATAGCGGCGTTCAGGATGCGGAGCGCTTCGGCCATGTGTTCCTGGGCTTCGGCGCGTTCTTCCGTTGCCGCGCTGTCCAGGAACATAGCCGATCGGAACAAGCCGCAGTGGCAGACCATTGCGGTGGCGCCCTCGTTCTGCACGATTGTCGGCGGCCTGGTCTACTGGCGCACCCAAATCGCGACCACCGACCTCAAGAGATGGTGACGCAAAAGGAAATGGAAGGGCGCACGAACCGCGGATCGGAGGATCGGGCGCGAGCAGGAGCGCCGTTCAGGACGTCCGGGACGCCCTGATCCCGCGCGAGGAGTTAGACGGCGTGCGGGTAAACTGCGATCAGCTGTTCCAGGACCAGCAGCGCCAGATCACCGAGGTCGCAGGGCAGCGTCTACGGCCAGCGCGACATTATTCTCGATCATCGGGGGCGTCTTGACCGGGTCAAGCAACATCGCACTCGCCTGGGAGCTAGCCCAGCCAAGGTCTAACGTCCATCCGCGCGTTCCTGGCGGGCCTAAGCCCGGCAGCCTTCACCGACTGCGGGGCTTTTCTATTCGCACCAGTCGTTCGGTTTACCAGACCGCCATTCACGCGCGGTTGGAGGATGGAATAGGATCAACGCGCCGCTGTCATTTGCAACATACTGCACAGCTGGACGAGGGACCGATCCCCACCGTGCGACGTAATCTCAGCGCACCGGGTCAGCAAGCGGCGCTGCTCGCTCGATGACATACCTTGAAATGCCTGCATCTGTGCATTGGTGAGCCTCCCACTACCAGTGCTGCCGCCGGCGCCACTCCCGGAGCCACCGATCCCCAGAAATCCGAGGCTCCCTCCCGACCCGCCGATGCCGGCCGCGGCATTTGCATTGACGCCGCGCCCCCCTCCGATCGACGCCGTCGCGTTAGCGTCGATGCCATCCCGTGCGCCGACGTTGGCACTCGCATTCAAGCGCTCGTTGCGCCCGACAGAAGCGTTTATGTCGGCGACATCGCCGCCGCTCAGGACGTTGGCATCCGCGTTAACCCCGTTCGACCCACCCACCGACGCGCTGACGTCCGCGAGGCCGCTACTGCCGCCAATTCCGACGTCGGCATTTATGCCGCTGGAGCCGCCTACCGAGGCATCGGCGCCGAGGCCGTCGCTTGTGTCGACGCCAACGCTCACCCCATTTTCACCGCCAATAGAAACGTCCTGAGCGGATGCGAAGCCGCCGAAGGGAATAACGAGAGTGCTCGAAAGCAATAGAATTCGCAGCGATTTTTGCATGATTTCAACTCCTTTAAGGTCAGCCGCTGTCGACCGATGAAGTTTAAATCCGTGGGCCTGCGGGTGGTTTCAGGGGAGCAATTGGAACGGCGCGTCCTGGTTAACCGGTGAACAACAATCGGCCGAAAGCCGTACCATTCCGTTGCGGCCCGTGCCTCCTCGAGGCGGTCCCGGATATCGACGGCCTGGCAGTCTTGAAAAGGGAGATGGCGTAGCCGGCGACCAACTGACTTGCCCCGGATGTCCGGCCTCAACATTTCAAGGGCCCGGGACCCCGTAGCCGTCAACGGCTGCTGGGTTTTCATATTCGGCAGGAGCTTCGGCGGGCTTCGTGCCGACTCTCATTTCCGGTCGGTTTGGATCACCGTTTTCGTGTCCAGCACGATATGGAGGTCTCGGATTATTCCGGGGGCATCCAGCAGGGCAGCCTTGACCTGATTAGGCGATCGATTGCCCGACCCCAAGGCCACAGCTGTCGTCTGCAGGTCGATGACTGCGTCGGCCGCGGTAAGGGCGCCCGGCATGCCGATTTTCTCCCGCATATCGCGGATCGTCGTTATCGCGCGGTTGAGTAGGTGGCGAGCTTCTTCCCCGCGGAGCATCTCGACTTCATTCGCGGCCCGCACCAACTCAGCGATGAAATCGGTGGTCGAGCTCAATGCAGTGTGTCCTTGTCGGGAACCATACCCACCGAGTTCATGAAGTCTGCCAAGGTGTCGGCGCTGTCTTGCGGAAGGTCGAAATACGGTTTTCCGCCGATGAACACGGTGCGGCCAGTGGTAGTGTCGAATATCTCCCACCTCGAGTCGCTGTCTTTGCGAATATCGAAGCGTGATCCGGCCGTCGTCGTCAAAGTCTTGACCCCTGGCGCCGGTAGGTGGTTGGTGGCGGGAGAGAAATGTGGCTGGGCGAGCGTTTCCAGCCAAGTCGCAAGGCCAGCGGGCACCTCTGCGTTTCCCGTTTCCAGCGCTTCGATCCATGAAAGATCCCATTGCAAAGCCGACGCCAGGTTGATTGGCGTCCAGCGGATATGGAGCAGGCATTCGTTGAAGCGGTCAGGACTCATGAAACCAGCATTGCCACCCTCTGTACGGGAGTCAAGTTGCGGCGGCAGATCGTGAGTAGCAAACGAGCTGGGTGAGAGCCTCTCAGATCTGAGGGTTGCGCGGGAGCCACGATATGCTCAACTGCCGTCATGACTAAAGATGAAATTGAAGCCTTCGTGGCTACCATGATCGAGGCTGGGAGCAACATCCAGGCGATCGGGACAATTGGATATGTTGTAGTCGAACCGGTCGATCCGACTGACAAAGAAGCTTACCGCCGGATCGCGCTTGTCTCTTCGGCATTTGGCGACCGAGATCACCTCAAGGAGGACATTATCGCATACCTTCATGAAATTGGGCGGGTGGTGGAGATCCCAAAGGAGCCCCACACAGGCTTGATTTGATCACCACGTCTGGCAACGGTTTTTGGGTGGCGTACCGTAGTGGCTACTACGAGGACATCGTTCCAGTGGTGCTGGCTTGATTTAGCAGTGTTGCGATTGCCGTTACAAGCTGTGCCTCAACAAATGGCTTTTGGAGAACAATGCTCCCCGGGACACCATGAGCTGACCAAAGGCTCGCGCTGTCTCCTGTCATGTAGATGACCGGAATTGTCGGCACGAGTTCGCGGGCTCGATGTGCGACGTCCCAACCACTCGGGCCCGTGCCAAGCCGTACGTCTGTAACAACGGCAGACAAGAAGGCGTCGCCCGCGAGTATGTCAATCGCTTCCTGACCGCTGCTGGCCGCGACAATCCTAAATCCGGCGGCTGATAGGAACTCTTCCACCGCCAATGAAACCAGTGGGTCGTCTTCAACAAGAAGGAGTAATGGGGCTTCGGATGGTTCGGTCACTGTCAATCCCTACGATATCGAGTTCTTACCCGTCCGCGAGCAAGGCCGCTAGAACGCGCAACTACCTACGTAGTTCCCGAAGATCGGGTCCCTAAGAAACCACACGATAGAAGCGCGGAGACATGATGGCTCCGTTATACCACAAGCTGCCCGTGGCCTTGAACGAGCGACCACTCCGGCGCCTGGTCATCATTCTCGTGGTCAATTGGCGATTATCCGCCCGGCAGCTCAAGGCGCCCGTTCATACCCTGTACAGGTCTTTTACGGAAAATGGCGTGCCTAGATCGAATGACTTGTTCGTCGTCAGATTGGTAGGCCCAAATTGGATGCTCGCTGCAAACAGGTTTTCACCGCATACATCGACCGGGAATACGGCGGTTCGGCATTGGATATTGAGGAAGCGCTCCTCCTTGCGTTCGAGCAAGGCACTGAAGCGGCGAAGCGCCGAGGTGATGCGAGCTCCTGTTCCTACAGCGCAGTTGCTGACCCAGAACAGTTTTTAGCGTGGGTGGAAGGTTTCGAGTGCTGTTTTACTCGATGACCTGACCCGATGCACCTTTTGTGTTGCGACGTCAGGTCTTTCACCTCAATAAGCCCTTTGAGGGAATTGATCACTTCTGCGCCATTGGCTTAGACTTCGGGAATAGGCCGGGCAAAGAAGAGCCCCGGCTGCGAAAGCCCGCGGTTCCGGGGATTGACGCGGGCTTTCCCACTTCCATCATTTTTCGGTGGTTGGAGGGTGTAAGTCCCTCGGTCAGTCATAGCAGCGCAGGTTCCTCCTCCTGCGGCTTCGCCGGCGGCTCCGCGATCACCAGCATATTTCCCGGTAGCGGCCGCTGCAGGTGCTTGGCCTCATCCCATGGTGCTGTCAGCTACAAGTCGACCACTTCCGGGGTAGTGAGGATCGTCGGCATTGCCTTCTGGTAGATCGGCGAAACGATCTCGTTGGGCTCCGTGGTCAGGAAGCCAAACAGTTCATATTCCCGCTCTCCGTCGCGCACCTTGCGAATACCTCGCCACGGCGTCAAGAACCCAGCGAAGAACATCAGAGGATGTTCCTCGCTTCCGGCGACCATGCGTTCGGCACGCGGCCGCCCATAACCTTGCTGGCCGGGTCCGGTTCCGCGAAGGACGTGAATGGGACGACACAGCGGCTGGTCGGGCCGAGCCAGCGCCTCCAGTGCGGCGAGCTGACGTTGCGAATGTTCGTCACGGTGCCGATGGCCATCATCAACGCCAGCTATGAGGCCGCATTCCTTGAACTGAGCAACCCAGGCAGCCTGTCGCCGGTGGTGACCGGGGCATCGACCCTGAAGCGCGAGAAGATAGGTGGTGGTCGAATACTCGACATCCTCGTCGACCAGGGTTGAAGACACGGTCGCTCCACTCCGGTGGTCACGGCGATCGAGGGGCTGCTGTGGTCGTTCTTGATGCCGTGCTTGCCTAGAGTTCGGGTGGTTTAGCTCCGCCGGGCGCGGAAGATACGCTTCCAGATGGTGCCGCCCAGATATTTGTTGAAGATGACGAAGTAGGCCACGATCAGCGCAAAGAGCAGGAGGGCCGAACCGCCAGTCAGGTTGAAGCCTGACTCGGTCTTGCCGCCAAAGATTGTCGCGACAAGAATGCCGAAAACCCAGAATGCCGTGAAGAAGTCGAAGATCGCCGCCAGCACAATACGCCACGTGGCGGGCTGCGGCCTGGTCTCAGTTGTTGCTTCCATAGTAACGCCCCCTTTTCCCCTAAAACTTGAGCTTACGGCTGCCGTTCCGATTCTGCAAATAGGATGACGGAGGGCCAATCCCGTCTATGCCCACCTGCAGGCCACGGCGAACCGGCTGATTGGGAAATACGGACGGCTGGGGTACGTCACGCGCATCCCGCCTCTCCGCGCGAAGAGCTTGATCGGGTCTGGGCGAACTATGACCAGCGGTTCCAGGACCAGCAGCGCCAGATCGACGAGGTAAAGACGGCGCAGGGCAGCGTTTACGGCCAGCGAGATATCATTCTGGATCTGAGGGAGCGGCTCGATCGGGTCGAGAGACAACGGATCGCCTCACCGGGTACCTAAGGAGGCTCCAAAAAAGAAGCCCCGAAGCGAAGGTCGCACCGGGGCTCCGGAGCGCAGCGGAAAGCTTCCCAAGACTAAGCGCGCGCATCCTCCTTATCAACGGAGGAGACGGCATACAGTTCCCGCAGGGGAGTCCCGTGGGCGTTCCGGCGAAGTGAGAGTCAGGCAAATACGCCGAGGCGAACAGCCGTGCCTGTTCTGAGACATTGAACAGCGTCGCCAACGGCCGTTGGTGGTGTCAAATATTTCTCAGGTATGTTCGCTGTCTTTGCGGAGGTCGAAGCGGTTGCGTGTGCTTATGTCCGGAAACTGACAGGATGTTCGTTGGAGTCAAGACAGCGACTAAAGCCACCGAAGGCAGATCGTTGGCCTCGGGTGGGAACTTCTTTCTGGGTGGACGGTTCGCACCGAGCTACACGCAAACCAGAGGAAACGACCTATGTTGAGAATTCTGACAGTGAGTGCTCTTGCGTTCGGTCTTGCAACGTCTGCTTTCGCCCAGGGCGCAACAGGCGGTTCAGGGACCGGTTCTTCCGGAACCGGCAGTGCCGCCGGCGCGGCCGCAGGTTCGACCGGCAACGGAACCGGTACGGCCGGAGCTCAAGGAGCTGCCACGGGTACCAATACTACCGGGTCCAGCGGTGGGAACGCCAACAACGCGGGCAGCACCAATTCCGGCTGCGTAACCACCCCCACGCAACAGGGTTCGGCCGGGGGACCAGCTTCAAACTCCGGATCGAACGGCGCCGCCAATCAAGCTAACCGCTGCTGATAGCTCAATTTGAAAAGCCCCGTGGCCTAAACCGGCTGCGGGGCTTTTTCTCGTTCGGTTGGCTATCGCCAGCTGCCCTAGCCAGATCGCCAAGTGCAAAGCGACGGACGGTGGAGCAAGCACGAAAAGTCTCCACCAGCAAGACTGTTTTGGGGCGGCGGAGCGCCAAGTCAGGTGTAGGCGTAACGAGAGAGGAAACTGACAAGGCGCTCCATCATCCCAACATCGCCCGGCGGCGTTTGTTTCCGCATAGGGGGTCTATTCGGGATTCAGGTTAGTTTACTGGGAACATTCCATGCACCTCGCTGTTCGTCTCTTCGTAGGCATAAAGCCACGAAGACACGAGAGGAAACGATTCATGATGAAGCTTCTAACCGTGAGCGCCTTGGCGCTCGGTCTGGCAACCTCTGCATTCGCACAAGGCACCGGCGGTGGCACTGGCACAGGTGGCACGGGCACCGGCGGTACGACCGGCTCCGGTGGTGCTGGAACCGGCGCCGGAACGGCGACCGACACAACCGCCCCCGGCACGTCAGCAACCGGCACTGCAAACACGCAAGGCGCGGGCACGGCCGGCAGCTCCAATGCCAACTGCGGCAAGAGCCCGACCGTTGCAGGGGCGGGTGGAACCAATGCTTCCACGTCAACCGCGAACAGCCCGGTCAATCAGGCAAACTCCTGCTAATCGACTGGCGGTTTCCAAGAAAAGCCCCGCGCGCTTTGGCCGGGGCTTTTTTTATTTGCACAATCGTTCCGATTGCCGGGCCGCCATTTGCGCGTGGTTGGTGCTTGCGGCTCATTTCCGATCGATCTGGATCTCCGTCCCCGTATCCAGCACGATATGCAGGTCCCGTATTATGCCGGCGGCATCGAGCAAGGCGGCTTTGACCTGTTCAGGCGATCGATTTCCCAATCCCAAGGCCACAGCTGTCGTCTGTAGGTCGATCACCACGTCGGCAGCGGTACGGCTGCCAGGGATCCCGATTGTCTCGCGCATATCGCGGATGACCGTAATCGCGCGGTTGAGGAGGCGGCGAGCTTCCTCGCCGTGTAGCTTCTCGACCTCATTGGCCGCGCGGATCAACTCTGCGATGAAGTCGGTCGTCGAGCTCAATGCGTTGTCCCTCCGCGCCTTGCGTATTGCGCGTTCAGGAGGTCGGCCAGATCATCGGCCTCTTCCATTCCGAGGGCATCAAGCGTCGTCCCGTTTACCACGGCTGGCAAACCGGTGGAGATGTCGTAGACGGTCCAGTAGTCCGTACCATCTTCGTTCCTTCGCGCAATGAAGCGGTTGTCGAGCTTGTCGTTCAATGTAGCGTCACCCTATCAGGCAGCATCCCGGCCGAATTCATATACTCGGTGAAGGCATCAGCGCTATCGAAGGGCAGTCCGCAAAAGGCCTCTCCCTGGAAAACTACGGTGCGCCCGTTGGTGGTGTCGAATATTTCCCAGGTATGTTCGCTGTCTTTGCGGAGGTCGAAGCGGTCGCGTGTGCTCATGTCCGGAAACTGACAGGAAGTTGCAAGGAGTCAAGGACTCCCAGGCGCCATCTTTAAAGGAGCTCCGGTTGTCTTTGCCAACCATTCGGCTTGATCATCCGCCGGCAAGCCCAACCTGTCCTTGGGGGCCGAAAAATTAGCTCTCGCTTGGTCCGGTACCAGACTAAATCGCCAATTTTTCCTGCCCCTGAAACTAATGCGTAGCCACCCGGTTCGATACCCGAACGCGGAGGTGCTTCTCCCCGGAAGCCTCGCCCCCATAAACTTCCGCGTTCATCATCGAACCTGTCCCCTAGACTGAGGCTCGCTTCGGCGGGCCTCTTTTTGTCCTCAAGCGTTGTTAGCGGTAGACACTGGAGCGAGCGCTTTCAGATCTTGATACTCCTTTTGGAGAGCTTGATGTCTTAGTCGGTCAAGCAAGGCCCGCTCCAGCCACGGGACGATAATCTACATATCGGCAGATACCAGCCGATCAGTCGATCAATGACAGGGAGAGGGCGCATGAAGCGCCAGGAACCGGTAACGACCCAAGCTTTCGCCTGGAAAAGGCTTTGCGTCTAGCCTTGCTCATCATGATGATCTGCGCGCTACCCGCCACCCTGTTAGCCACGATGGGCGGTGCATTTGCAGAGCATCGATCGCTGCCGGCATATTCTGCCACGAGGTCAATTACGTTGATTTTCAAAGCGGCCTGGAACCTTGGTCGTACCAAGATCTTCTAAAGCAATGAAAGACCAGATTTTGCTCATATCATTGCTGTCTGCTATCTGTCTAAGCGCCGCACAGGCGCATGCGCAGGACCTTTCCCCTGACGCGATAAACAATGCGGATATTGCGTCAACTCCACCGGAGCAAAGTGACCAAAAGAAGTCCGTCCCTCAACCGGCAATTATTCACCTGCAGGTGCTGCTGGATCGCGCTGGTGCTTCGCCAGGCGTCATCGATGGCCTGGATGGAGCCAATCTTCGGAAAGCCATCGCCGGATTTGAGGCTCTCCAACGCTTACCGGTCGACGGCAAGCTTGATCCTGATGTCATCGCCCGGCTGAAAGATGACAAGAACGTCATGGGTCCCTACCAAATCGACCCGGATGATGTCGCAGACATCGTAAGCGAGATTCCAAAGGATTACGCCGAGCAAGCCAAAATGGAGCACCTCGGCTACACCAGTGTCGCCGAAAAGCTCGCCGAACGCTTTCATATGGACATCGACCTTCTCCACGCGCTGAACCCGACCGCGAAATTCGTGCCAGGCGAAACCATCTCGGTTGCCGGGATAGGTGCTCCTCTAGCTGGCACCGTCAAACGGATTGAGGCGCGACGCAAGCAAGGGCAGCTCATCGCCCTCGACGATCAGGGTGTCGTCTTGGCGGCTTACCCGGCGACGATTGGCAGTGAGGATAACCCCTCACCTTCAGGCAAGCATAAGGTGAAAGGCGTCGCCCGTAACCCGCCCTACGTCTACAATCCGAAAATCAACTTTCAGCAGGGAAAGAACAAGAAGAAGCTTACCCTGCCAAGCGGCCCGAATAACCCTGTCGGTACCGTTTGGATTGATCTTTCCGAGCCCACATACGGCATTCATGGGACGCCGGAGCCTTCCCTGATTGATAAAGCTGGCTCGCATGGGTGTGTCCGCCTTACGAACTGGGACGCCGAAGAGCTTGCCAGTATGGTGAAACCGGGTATCGTCGTCGAGTTCGTGGATTGATCCTATGAGATCCACGGGTGGTGGTCCGTTGACCAGGCTTCAACCGGCTGGCGGCTGCTGCCGGCCAGGCTGCGGATGGTCGGGGCCGTGGCTGCAGAAACGTTGAAGGCGCCGTCTGCCACAACCCGGCTGGAATAGGCGCCGACGCCGGTAAGGGCAAGGCTGCTATCGAAGTCGATCTGTGTCGCGCCGGAGTAAATGCTGTTTGCCTGCAGGTTGAAAATGCCGCCGGCACCGGTGACGGTGAGGCCGCCGACGCCACTGAAGCCCGACGCGGTGTCTGTTCCCACGGCAAAGCCGGCAGTATCGATGGTCAGGCCGCCAGCGAGCAGGTGAGTTCGGTGCCGGTAAAACTGTTGATGAAGGTCGCGTTAGTGGCAGTCGCGCGCAGAATACCATCGTTAAAATTGGCTTGGCTTGCACCGTCACCGCCCCGAAGGGATAGTGTCTGCAACGTACCGCCGCTGTTGATGTTAAGGGTGCTCGAAGCTCCGGTATTGCCGCCAAAAACTATATTTGGCCCCGTCGCAACCTGCCCGCCGTCTCGATATTCAGTGTCCCGATACCTGAAAAGCCGACATAGAAAGTGGAGATCGGTACGTTCCACATTGATCCAGAGCCAGTTACAGTGACGGTCCCGGTGTTTCCGGCTACAGTCGCAATTCGGGAGCTGCCTGTGCTAGGCGTGCGTCTGGCGCGCTCACCATTCAAAACGGCAGCCGTTTGACCAAAGCGAGCTTTTCGACACTTTCGCGCCAAGCGCATCCTGAACGCCGCGCTTCTCGAAGACAGTATCGGTGTGTCCAGAGGAAAGCTGAGACGACAATGGCTGCAGTGGCGTGAAAACGAAGTTGCTAGCGGACGGCGCTGATTTCGCTAAGCGAGCCGGGAGACATCCGCATTATCCTGGCGTTCTCGCAATCCCTTGCAGGTTGGATGGCGGAGTTTCCCGTCCGCCGTCCACGCGCAAAAATCGATCTCGGCAATGACCGTAGGCTGGGCCCAAACGACATCGCTTCCGGAATAGGGCAGGGTCGTTCCCATCTTGTCGTCCATCCATGGAAGTCTACGCAATCAGTTGCCCCTATCCTGCCGAGCCTCGGCTATCCGCATCGGCAATAGCCATACGAATCGAAGGTAGGGATTTGCGTCCACCTGTGACGGTGAACGAAGTGGCGGAACGCCGCGGATCGATGCCGTCATAGATGTCGTCACGTCAGGGGGGCGAGCTTGTCCAGCAGATCGCCGAAGTCTTTCGCAATGGGGCATAATAGCCGATCTCCGAGAAATATTCGACGGCTGTTTTGCGGACTCACCATTCAGATCGTCGTGGGTGAGGCCGTGGAGCATTGCCTTATATCAGACGACCTGATATTTAAATTCGTGAGGAGCAAAAATCAGGCCTTGGGAGGGGTATCATGATGATGTGTCGTCGTGCCGCGCTGGCATGTCTTACCAGCAGTGCGTTCACGCTTTTGATGGGAGCAACCGTCGCACGCGCGCAATCCACGGATTTTCCGAGCAAGCAGATCACCCTCGTCAACGGCTTTCCGGCCGGTTCCGGCGCCGATGTTTTGGTCCGGTATTTAGGCAAGGAGCTAGAGACGCTGACGAAGGTCCCGGTCATCGTCGACAACAAGACGGGTGCAGCCGGCAATATTGGCGCCGAATACGTGGCGCGCTCCAAACCGGATGGCTACACCATGTACGTGCATGCCGCGAGCTCGGTCGCTGCCAACATGCATCTTTTCAAGAAGCCGCCGATCGACGTGGCAAAGGATCTGCAGATTGCCGCGACCGTCAACCAGCAGGCCTTCATGCTGATGGTCCCGTCAGCCAGCCCGTACAAGACGGTGGCGGAACTGGTGAAGGGCATGCAGGAGAAGGGCGACAAGGGCAGCTATGCCCAGTCCAATACGACGGGGCGCGTCATGGGCCGCATGTTCACCGATGCGGCAATGCTCAAGACTGTTGCGGTCGCGTACAAGACTGACAATGACACCGTCAACGATTTCGCCAGCGGCGTGCTTGATTTCGCCATGATGAACCCTGTCTTCGCGCTTGGTCAGGTGCGGGAAGGCCGTGCCCGCATTCTGGCGGTCAGCACGCCTGAGCGGCTGAAGGCTGCACCCGACTATCCGACTTTCGCGGAAGCCGGCATTCCCGATCTCGTCATGCTTAGTTGGTTCGCGGCCATGGTTCCGTCTGCGACACCGAAGCCAGTCGTCGACAAGATCAACGGCTACTTCAAGACCATTCTCTCCAAGCCGGAGACGGCGAAATTCTTCATGGAGAATGGCGGTGATCCCTTCATCAGCACGCCGGAAGAAGGCCAAAAACTCTTGGTGCGGCAGGTCGGAGACTGGGAACGTTACGTGAAGATGGCCGGCATCGAGCAGCAATAATCATCCGCAGCAAACACGCGGCAGGAGAAGACACGGGACATGGTGACCGCGAACAGCCTTTCGTCCTTTGCGGGCCTCGATTTCGTGTCGCTCCTCACCAGGCGGGCGGCGGAGCGGCCGGATCATCCACTGCTCATCTGGGCGCCGGCTGATGGTCCGGAAAAGACCTGGACCTATGCCGCCTTCGTGCATGAGGTCGCCTGCCTTGCAGGCGGCCTTGCGGCGCGCGGCATCCGCCCCGGAGACCGGGTTCTGCTGCATCTCGAAAACTGCCCGGAAGCGCTTTTGGCCCGCTTCGCCTGCGCCTGGCTCGGGGCGATCTGCGTTGCGACCAATGCGCTGGCCGCAGGGCCGGAGCTTGCCGGCCTCGCCGAAACGGTTGGACCGCGGGCGGCGATAACCCAGCCGAAGTTTTCGAGCCTTGTCGACAATCACGTCAGGGGGCTGGACTGGATCGCCGTGACCGACACGGATGCCGGCACGCCATCCGAAGCAGCCGACCTTCCCGCGCGGGGCGAACGTTTCTGGCCCCTACTGACCGAACCGATGACGCCGAGGGCCGCCGACCCAGCCCTGCCGGCGCTGATCCTCTTCACCACCGGTACCACCGCGCGGGCAAAGGCGGTGCTCTGGACACATGAGAACCTGCTTTGGGCGTCTTGCCTCGGTGCGCAGCAGCAGGGTTTCCGGCCGGACGACGTGGTGCAGCTTTTCCTGCCGCTCTTCCATGTCGTCGGTTTTTCCTGGACCTTCCTGCCGATCCTGTGGACCGGCGGCACCGTTCTTCTGCAGCCGCGCTTTTCCGCGAGCCGTTTCTGGCCGCTGGCGCTGAAGCATCGGGCCACGGCCTCCGCGCATGTCCCGTTCACCATGGCTGCCCTGAAACAGCAGGAAATACCACGCGAGCATTTCTTCCGGATGTGGATCACCAACCGGCAGATACCGGCCCTGCAGCGGACCTTCGGCATCGCAAAGCTGTCCTCCGCCTGGGGAATGACGGAGATGATCGCGCAGCCTATCGTCGGCGACACGGATTACGGCCCACTGGTCGCCGACGCGATCGGGCGCCCGTCGCTCGGTTACCGGATACGCGTCGCCGACGAGGCCGGCCATGACGTTGGGTCGGGCGGAGAAGGGGAACTTCTGGTGGGCGGCGTGCGTGGCCGCTCGCTCTTCCTCGAATATTACAACAATCCCGAGGCGACTGGCGAGGCCTTCGACGCGGACGGTTATTTCAGGACCGGCGACCGGGTGCGCCTGCTCGAGGACGGCTCGATCATGTTCGTCGACCGCATCAAGGACGTCATCAAGGTCGGTGGTGAGGGCGTTTCCGCCAGCGAGGTGGAGGCCGTCATCCAGCGGGTCGAGGGCGTGGCGGAGGTGGCCGTGGTGGCCAAGCCCGATCCGTTGCGCAGCGAAGTGCCAATTGCCTTCGTGGTCCTGAAGCCAGGCCATGGCGAGGATGTCGCGGACCTGCTCATCGAACGCTGCCGCCAGTCGCTGGCAAAATTCAAGGTGCCGCAGGAGGTCCGCTTCCTGAACGAAATGCCCAAAGTCGGTTTCGGCAAGATCGCCAGGGTCAGGCTCAGGGCACTGGCAGCCCAAGGCAGAGTTGCGGAGCAGGCCCGGGAAAGGGCCGAGGAAAGAGATGGAGCGGCACGATGACCGGCGGTCCGGTGGATTTCTACTTCGACCCGATCTCTCCATTCTCCTATCTCGCAACGACCCAGATCGACCGCATCGCCGAACGCCACGGCCGGACGGTGGAATGGCACCCGGTCCTGATCGGCGTCACCATCCTCAAGGTCATGGGCCTCAGGCCGATCCCTGAGACGCCCCTGAAATCCACCTATTTCCGGCTCGATGCCGAACGGCAGGCGGCGATGTTCGGCGTGCCGTTCCGGCAGCATAGCCTGAAGAACATCAATTCGGTCGCCGCCTGCCGGGCCTATCTTTGGCTCCGCGAGCGCGACCAGCAGATGGCGCAGGCCCTGATCAGTCGGATCTCCGCAAGGCTCTGGGTCGATGGCCAAGACATCACCGGCTCCGATGCCGTACTGGCGGAAGCCGGAGCCCTCGGAGCCGATGTCACGGCACTGCGCCAAGCACTCGGCGAGCCCGAGATCAAGCAAAGCCTCGTCAAGGCCGTCGACGCCGCCATCACCCGCGGCGTCTTCGGCGTTCCACATTTCTTCGTGGACGACGAACCACTCTGGGGCTGCGACCGTCTCTGGATGCTCGATTTCAGACTGGCCTATGGCCGCTGGCCGGCTGGAGATGAGTGGCTGTTGAGAACTGACACAGCGAACGTGTAGGATTGTGGTGGGCCGTTTTCTAGGGGGTATGAACTGGCAAGTTTAACTATGGTTGCCCAGTTGGCCTCAACTTCTAGCAGATGCCGGAGCGGATCTCCAGACTTGGCTGGTGGTTTAGTGCGTTGGCGGAAATCTGCCAAGCCACTCGCGCGCCAGCGCGTCTTAGCGAATTAAAAACCAGCTAATGTTCCACAAATGCCCTTTATGCAATAAAACGCGCCTTTTCAGACGCTTATGCTATTTGGAACGCCCGCCTGCGGTTCGTTTTTTTCAAGGCGAAGAAGCTCGTCCGGCACAGCGCCGGGGCAAAACGCTTATGGGCAGTGCCGCCATTCCGGTCGTTAAATCCGTTTCGAGACCCAGCGCACCGCTACCGCCAAAGCCAGAACTGGGTCTTTGCTCTCCGGCCACAAGTCTTCTTCAGGTGCAATCCAGAGGCCATCCTCATCGACACTGATCTCAGCCTGAAGTGGCGTTTCAACGATGTCGAGAGAGATGCCTCGCACCCCGGGCAATGCTAGAGGTTCAGAGCCTATCAGCGGAAATGTCTATTTCGAAAAGGATACGTGCCACCGACACGGCAACTCTGTCGGAGGAATTGTTGACGCTGCGACGCATCGCCGGCGCGCCCGTCTTTCGCATAGGCAATCCCGCCCAGGAAATATCCGACATGCTCCATGCTTTGCGTCAGGAAGGGGTGTCCTACGGCGAGATCGCCAGACGGACCGGCTATGAAACTCGAAGCGTAACGAAGTGGCTCAGGTTCGAAGGCTCCCCCAGGCGGGCGACGGGCGGCACTGAACCCCACATCACCATGGTATTTCGAAACCTTCCTTGCTCAATGCTGGAAGGATGGGAAGGGCGCGGACGGCATCTGTTTCATGACGTCAAGCAGCGCGGCCTACACCGGCAGCTTCGCCAATCTGGAGCGATTGCTCGGAGCCTGGCGGCGGGCCGAAAGGGGGCAGGGCAATGATGTTCCGCCAGTCGCGTCGAAGCTGGAACTGGTTCGAGATCCGGACATCGGTCATGCGATTTTGCCAGTGGTTGCCGCAGCGCTGTGCATCAATCCGCGAGGCCTGCTGACGGACATGCAGGCAAGGAAGGTGGCACGCGCCTAAAGGACGGTGAGGAAAATGTCGGCCAGGAAAAGCAACTTCAGCCCCGCTCCGGCGATCTGTTCGAGAGTCATGGTTGCTGTCTCTCACGATTATCGGAGCAGGAAGCAGCGGGGGAAGAGCCGCTCTCCTCCAACGGCTGCTCTCATCATTCGCCTGTGGTGGCTGGCGTTCTAGGTCTGTCGTTTGTTTCATTTGGCGCTGACCTTGGATCGGCCAGCTGTTTACGGGCGGCGCCCCGCGAAGCCTCGACGCCTTTTGGAAAGCCGCTGCGGTCGCCATAGTTGCGAACCTGGCCCTGTCGCCTGGTATGGCGGGCGGAACTTACGCCCGTTGCGATGACATCGAGAAGGGTGACACCGGCGACCATAGCCAGCGCCAATGCGGCGTTGGCCCGCTTGCGGTTGTCAGGTCTCAGGGCCGTCGCCAGGGTTGCGATGTCCAGTGCGTCCCCGGCTATCCGGCTTGCAAGCCCTGCCTGCTTGTCCACCGACAGCGTCATAAAGCCAGAGCCGATTTCACGCGCGCCGAAGGCTCGAACAAGGTTTTCCTTGCCGCGAATTCCGAGTGCAGTCGTGATCTTTCCAGCCGCAAAGATCTCGGCCAGGCCGAGACCGATGCTGAACCAGCCAAGATTGCGTGCCAGCCGATCGGAGGAGCTGAGTGAACTTGGGCCCGACCGCAAGACTTTCGGATCGCCATGCGAACGGGCCATATTGCTGAGAAAAGACATGTTGAAACCCTCCTTTATGGCTTCAGGACAACCTTGATGCAGCTATCCTGCTTGTCGCGGAACACCTTGTACATATTCGGACCCTGTTCGAGCCCGACCGTGTGGGTGATGACGAAGGACGGATCGATCTGGCCGTCCTCGATGCGACGCAACAGATCGTCGGTCCAGCGCCTCACATGGGTCTGACCCATGCGGAAGGAGAGGCCCTTGTTCATCGCCATGCCCATCGGGATTTTGTCCACGAGACCGCTATAGACACCGGGGATGGAGATGATGCCGGCCGGGCGGCAGACATAGATCATCTCGCGCAGCACATGCGGACGGTCGTTTTCCAGCATCACGACCTGCTTGGCGCGGTCCAGGAGGGTATCCGGCTGCCCCATCGAGACATGGCTTTCGAGCCCCACCGCATCGATGCACTTCTCCGGCCCCTTGCCGCCGGTCAACTCGTTCAACCGCTCAATGACGCTTTCGTCCTCGAAGTTGATGGTGATGGCACCGCCAGCCTCAGCCATGGAAAGACGCTCGGGGATGCAGTCGATCGCGACCACCTGCCTGGCACCCAGAAGTACGGCGCTCCGGATCGTCATCTGGCCGACCGGTCCGCAGCCCCAGACCACCACCGTGTCCGTGGGCTCTATGTCGCATTGGGCAGCAGCCTGCCAGCCGGTCGGGAAAATGTCGCCGAGGAAGAGCACCTGCTCATCTGTGAGGCTGTCCGGAACCTTGATATGTGTCTTGTCTGCGAACGGCACCCTCAGATACTCGGCCTGTCCGCCGGGATAACCGCCGGTCAGGTGCGTGTAGCCGAAGAGGCCGGCGGTGGTGTGGCCAAACGCCTTGTCGGCCAGATCCTTCTTGCGGTTGGTGCGCTCGCAGACAGAAAAGTTGCCGCGTTTGCATTGGTCGCATTCACCGCAGTTGATGGTGAAGGGGACGACGATCCGGTCGCCCTTCTTCAGGCTGCCGCTCGCCTCCGAGCCAGTTTCGACCACTTCGCCCATCATCTCATGCCCCATGATGTCGCCCGGCATCATCGCGGGTATGAAATTGTGAAACAGGTGAAGGTCCGAGCCGCAGATCGCGCAACTCGTCACTTTTATGATCGCATCGCGTGGATGCTCGATCTCAGGGTCCGATACGGTGTCGCACCGGATGTCTTCCTTGCCGTGCCAAACTAGAGCGCGCATGGGTTTCTCCTGTCTGCGTTGGTCGTTTAACCGAGAGGCGGCCTCCGAACGCGCAAGAATTGAGGGGTGGGCCACTCACTAACTTCGGCGCGAACCAGCACCAGGCGCGAAGGTTCCCCTTTTGAGCGAATTTTTCTAGGGCGTGATGTTGACTGATTGGGCGGCACACAGTCCGGACGCCCTCCGGGTCAATCTTTCAACGCGGAGTAAATGCAGCAAGGCACGGAACTTGGAGGTCGGGACGAAGTTCGGCGTCGAATTCGTGAAAGGAGAAACATGATGTTACTCAATGCTCCCATCGTTTCGTTCCTCGCCATTGCAGCCGCGATCATCTCGCTCGCACAACCCGCCAGCGCCCAAACATTTGATAAGCTGACGAACAAAGCCAAGGAACTGGTTGCCCCGATCACCGGCAACACCGACGATCGGCTGCAGGAGGTTGCGACGTTCGATCATCAAGTGACCGGCGTCGCGGTGTCTGAAGACGGCCGGATCTTCGTGAACTTCCCACGCTGGTCGGAAGACGTGCCAGTGTCGGTTGCCGAAGTCATGGACGATGGCTCGATCAAACCCTATCCCAATAATGAGTGGAACGCGTGGCGAAACGCGAAGATGTCGGAACTGTCGCCGAAGGATCACTTCGTCACGGTGCAGAGCGTCGTTGCCGATCAAAAGGGATCGCTGTGGGTCGTTGACCCCGCTGCTCCCAACAGCGAAAAGACGGTCAAGGACGGTCCAAAACTGGTCCAGGTCGATCTCAAGACCAATGTCGTCAAAAAGGTCTATCCCTTCTCGCTCGAGGTCGCCGGCCCGGCGAGCTATCTCAACGACGTTCGCATCGCGCCGGATGGCGCCTTTGCCTATTTCACCGACTCCGGCTCGCCGGGAGGCCTGGTTGTGCTTAATCTCGGGTCTGGTAAGGGGTGGCGGGTGTTGAGCGACGATCCCTCCACGCAAGCCGAAAAGGATGTCATTGTTGAAACCGATGGAAAGCCATTGCGCCGCCCGGACGGTCGCCAGCCACAGTTCAACGCCGACAGTATCGCACTGACGCCTGACGGTAAGACCCTCTACTGGAAGGCGTTGACAGGTAAGACGATGTACCGGGTCTCGACCGAGTCCCTGCAGAAGGCGGAAACCGATCCCGGTGTAGTGCGGCCTGAGAAGGTTGCCGAGACTGAGCCGACGGATGGCCTTTGGATCGACCAGCAGAACCGCATCTATCTCAGCACGATGGCGAACAATGGTATCAAAATCCTCGGCACGGACGGCAAGATGACACCATTGCTTGAGGATAGCCGGCTCCGTTGGCCGGATACATTCGCCCAAGGACCCGATGGGACGATGTATGTCACGGCTTCCCACATTCAGGATTCGCCTTGGTTCAATCAGGCTTGGACTGACAAATCCTTCACCCTCTTCAAGTTCGCTCCGCCCAAATGACATGCAATTGCTGATGATGTAAGAGGAGGCGTCGTCCGCTTCGACAGCCAACCAAATGCAATAAATTCCGAGTTGCGAAAACAATATGGTGGCGAGAGTTCGTTACCGTTCAAGGCGTCAGATCCGGACCCGCTAGGCGATTTTTCTCTCCATATCTCTATGGCTTGGAGATTGCCCGTTGAGTGTGTAACTCAAGCCTACAGCCGGCTGATTAAGGGTCAGCTGCTTTGCCAACCGAGTAACGACGCCATGTGCCTAGGCGCATCTCTTGGCGGAACTGGGCTATTCAGATCGGTAGCGAGTGAATATGTTTCTGGAAGAAGCAGGAGTATCCTAGTGCCCGAAGTTCACGTTTTTTGCGCAGCTGGCCGAACGCGAGACCAGAAAGTCAGGCTGATGAAGAAGATCACCGACGCGGTGGTCGAGGAGTTTGGCGCAGCGTCGGGATCAGTGACCGTGCAAATTATCGAAGCTCCTCTTGCTGACAAGATGAAGGGTGGGATACCTTTCGACGAGCGATGATCTCCCGGCGCGGGCGCGATAAAGCGATGCTTCTACGCCACGCCTCTGGTGGAACAGAGTGCCGGCGGTCGTATCCTCCAGGATACCCACGGGCGCCAAGATACCGGTCGCGCGGAGCGTCAGCCGGATATCGGTTCGAGCGCCCTCAAATGCGGTCGAGTATCCGTGGGCGCTTTGACTCAGCGGCTGATCACCGGTGATTACCAGGCGGGCGTTCCGGATCCTTTATTCAGTTCTGAAGCAGGTCCGATGCGTTTTTGTTACGAGCGGCCGTTTTTAGAAAAATAATTTCCTTATAAAATCTATCGTTTCACTGCATTTTTGTCTGCGGCGGTGTTCAACACCGAGAGTTTGCTGGGGACAGACCTGTGAACCGACGTACATTCTTATCCTTTGCCTCGGCCCTTTCGCTTGGTTTGACGGTTGGCCGTCAGAGCGAGGCAGCCCTAACGGTCGATCCCAACACGACGCTCGCCGTCGCGGACCAGAGCGAATTCGTTCGCCATCTTCTCGAGGCTAGCGGCGAGGCACCGAAGCTTGAATTCAAGGCGAGTTTTCCGAATTTCGCCGGTGGCCCCGCGATCCTCGAGGCTATGCGGGCCGCTGCGCTGGATATCGCTTATGTCGGCGACACGCCCCCGATCCAGGCGCGCGCAGCCGGCACGCTTCTGCCGATCATCGGCACGTTTACGCGAGAGGTGGCGCAATATCGCCTGACGAGCCGTCCCGGACTGGTCATCAACAAACTGGCGGAGCTCGAGGGCAAGAAGCTGAGCTATGTTGAAGGATCCGGCCGGCAGGTTTTCCTGATCGAGGCCCTGAACCGTGCGGGTATCTCGCTCAAGGACGTGGAGCTGGTGAATCTTCGCGTAGCCGATCTGCCGGACGCTGTCCGTTCCGGTGCCGTCGACGTTGCCGTCTTGACCGAACCACATGTTACCCGCCTGACCAAGCAGGCCGGGGCTTCGCCGGTTCTCGATCCGGTCGAGCGACAGATCCTGCCCAGCACCAGCTATTTCTACGCCCGCCCCGCTGCTCTGGCCGATCCCAAGAAGGTCGCGGCCATCGAAAGCTTCCTCGGCGCGTTCACCCGCGGTGCAAAATGGGCGAATACCAACAGGCTGGTTTGGGGGAAGTTCTACTACACGGATTTCCAGCGCATTTCATCCGACGATACGGCTGTGATCCTGGCCGCGGAATCGCCGCTCGTCCTGCAAACGTCGACAGAGGCCATCGCCCATCACCAGAAGCTGATCGACATTCTATATCAGGCCGGGTCGCTGAAGGAGCGTTTCGACGCCAAGACGTCATTCGTCAGCACGTTCGACCCAGTCATCGTAGCTGGGCGCTGATCGCGCTTTCAAACACAAGAGAATACGAGGAGGATCCGTGGCAGATTTCATATCATATCCATCCCCCTCCGGGCGTCTGACGGGGTCTGCCGGCGATCAGCAGACAGAATCCGGCAAAGCCGTCCGCCTCACGCCCGGGCGGCTTCCGACAGGCGCGAGGCTGATCGGTCCTCTTCTCGTCCTGATCGTCTGGGAGGCGGCTTCCCGCCTCGGTATCCTGTCGCCCTATACCTTGACGGCCCCGTCGACCGCGGTCGTCACCGGATACGCGATGCTGGCCGACGGCGCGCTGCTGCCGCACCTGCTGGCTTCGGCCGGGCGTGCCTATGCTGGACTTTTTCTCGGTGTCACGGTCGGGGTCATCCTCGCACTTCTGTCCGGCCTGACCCGAAGCGGCGAGACACTGATCGATGGCGTGGTGCAGATCAAGCGCGCCGTTCCGACACTGGCGCTCGTCCCGCTCGTCATCATCTGGCTCGGCATCGGCGAAGCGATGAAGATCTTCCTGATCTTCACCGCAGTTCTGGTGCCGGTCTATATCAACACCCATGCGGCGCTACGGGGAATAGACATCGGCCATGTGGAGCTGGCCCGAACGCTCGGCCTCACCCGCGGCGAATTCATCCGGAAAGTGGCTCTGCCCGGCGCTCTGCCCGGTTTCTTCGTATCGTTGCGGTTGGCTGTGACCCTTTGCTGGACGGCGCTCGTTGTCCTTGAGCTCATCAATACCCAGACCGGGATCGGATATCTCATGAACCGCGCCCGCGACTGGGGGCAGACTGACGTCATCGTCGTCGGGATCTTCATATATGCGATTCTCGGGTTTGTCTCCGATACTGTCGTACGGCTGATCGAATCCCGGGCACTCGCTTATCGGAGGGCATTGGGAGCATGAATGTCCACACCCCTTCGTTCTCGTCGGTTTCGCTCCGCAACCTGTCGCGCGGTTTCGGCGACAAGACCATCCTCAAGGACATCACGCTCGAGATACCCCGGGGGCAGTTCGTGGCCTTGCTTGGCGAATCCGGTTCCGGCAAGACGACCCTTCTTCGGGCGCTTGCCGGGCTGGACGACGATGCGGTGACCGAAGGAGAGTTCCGCCGACCGGCAAACACGTCCGTCCTGTTTCAGGACGCACGATTGCTGCCCTGGATGAGCGTCATCGACAACCTGACGCTCGGATTGCGCCGGTTCGACGCGAAAGTCGCGGCTCTCGCCATGCTGGAAGCGGTGGGGCTGGGCGAAAAGGGCAATGTCTGGCCCTCCACCTTGTCCGGCGGCCAGAAACAGCGGGCGGCGCTGGCAAGGTCGCTGCTGCGCCGGCCCGAACTGCTTCTGGCGGACGAACCATTCGGTGCTCTTGACGCCCTGACGCGGATCCGCATGCACGGTCTTTTGTTCCACCTGGTCGAACAGAACAAGCCGACGGTCGTTCTCGTGACGCATGACGTTGACGAGGCGCTGCTGCTTTCCGACCGAATCCTGGTCCTGAAGGACGGGCGGATCGCTGAGGATCATCAGGTCGAGCTGACCCATCCGCGCAGTCCCGGGCATCCCGCCTTCATCAAACTCCGCCGCATGCTGCTCGCCAGCTTCGGCGTCGAACAGAACCTCATCTGAGAGAAATCCTATGACGCGCCAGCTGCACTTCAATCTATTCCTGATGCCCCGCGGCCACCACGAGGGCGCATGGCGTCATCCGGATTCCACGCGCCGTGCTCTTACCGATCTGGAACTCTACGTCGACGCCGCGCGGATCGCCGAGACCGCCAAGTTTGACGCGGTGTTCCTCGCCGATGCCCTGGTTGCTCCCAATAACGGCGGACTGGTCGCGAGCGGTTCGATGGAGCCGATTACCCTCCTTTCGGCACTGGCTGCACGGACACAGAAGATTGGGCTGATCGGAACCGCTTCGACGACCTACAGCCTGCCCTACACGCACGCCCGGCAATTTGCTTCTCTCGACCATTTGTCCGGCGGACGGGCAGGTTGGAATATCGTCACATCCTGGGCTCCGCAGGCCGGCCTCAATTATGGTCTGACAAAGGATATCAGCCATGGCGACCGTTATGAGATCGCTGAGGAATTCGTCGAGGCCGTCGACGCCTTGTGGCGGAGTTTTCCTTCCGAGGCGATTCGCGACGACCGGGAGACTGGGCAGTATCTCGATCCCTCGCTCATCCAGCCGGCCAATTACAACGGTGAGCACTACCGCACGCAGGGGCCGTTGAACGTGCCCAGCAGCCCGCAGGGTCGTCCAGTTTATATTCAGGCGGGTCAGTCAGATTCCGGTCGCGGCTTTGCGGCGCGTTGGGCGGAGGCGATCTTCACCGCGCATCTCGGAAAGGAGACTGCGCAGTCCTTCTATTCCGACGTGAAGGGGCGGGCTGTCGGTTACGGCCGTCGCCCGGAGGATATCCTCGTTCTGCCGGGCATCAGCGCCGCCATCGGATCGACCACGCATGAAGCCCAGCAAGTGTGGGAAGAACTCGACGCGCTGACAAGCCCCCAGATCGGGCTTGCCCGGCTCTCGGCGCGGTTTGGCGGCCATGACTTTTCCGGGATCCCGCTCGACCGTATTCTAACGCGCGACGATTTTCCGGATCCGGCGCAGGTTGAAGCCTCAAAGAGCCGCGCAACGGGTTACGTCGATCTTGCGCTGAAGGAGGGCCTGACACTTGGCAAATTGCTCCAGAAGCTTGCCGGCGCAAGGGGGCACTTTACTGCGACAGGCACACCGGAGCAGGTGGCCGATATCATCGAGGACTGGTTCAAAACCGGCGCCGCCGACGGCTTCAACGTGATGCCGCCGATCGTCAATAAGCAGTTCGAGTTGTTTGCAACCGAGGTGGTTCCAATCCTACGCAAGCGGGGTCTCTTCCGTACCGACTATGAAGGCAGTACCCTGCGTTCGCACTTCGGGCTGGGGGCGGTCGGGGCGAAGGTACCGTTCGCTAGGACTGCTTGAGGCGGCGAGTGTGTCTCGACCACTCGCTGGGCGACCAACGTGAGAGATGCGGGGTTCAATGGCCAGCTCAGTTTCTTCTAGCCTGCGATCCCTAGTTGACGACGGTTCCGCGCTTGGCTTGGTTCCGGATGTTACTGACACTGCCGGCGGGGGCCGCCGCTAACAGGCTGGTAGGAATTGTCCTCGATCCGGTACGAACGATAACGCGCGAAACATGACTGCGCGTGCTCGTCTCCTCTGACGCTGGACCGACCAAGGTCAGCAACCTCCTGTTGCCTTGCGGGCACTGCGATAGACGCGTCTTCGAACGAGTCATCTCCATTGGGAGCTTCTGAAATCTCCTCAACGTCGGGCTCCGCGCCGCTTCCTGATGGCAGGATGGAATAGGGCGATTCACATTGGCGTCGTCCACCGCTGAACGGAGTGTAAGAATTATCCCGTGGCCGATAAGACCGATACCGGGTCGCGCACCAGTCCAGGTGCTCCGCCGCCATCTCCGGGCGCGCGTCGCCAACAGCAGATCCACCCATCTCTGGCCTGCTGGAAGCGGCAACTCGCGGATTCGGCACGCTATCTCTGACGGTGGCGAGCGCGTCCGACCTTGAATTGGCTTCTGCCCTCGAAGGTGACGCGACGGGGCGGGGGGCAACACGGTCGAGGGACTGCGAAGCCGTATCAACTTTGACCGGCGTGGTGGTCCACAGCTCGGAGACATTCGCAGCTGCCAACTGGGGTGGGTTACGCGTCGTGAACATCGCGGTCGCCGAGATGAGGCCGCCGACAAACGTGGAAATTGCGAGGACGGATCCTCCAAGCACGATCAAAATCGCTTTCATGATGGCACCGCTCTGTTGGAACTCCTACCCAGAATGCGACAGGAATCAGGATGTTCCGCGTGGTGATCGCGCCGGGACTTAGGTCCTACTCGTGCTGGACCACTGGCTTCCCCAGGTGGGAGGCTTCCTGGTCGGTCTCATGCGTCGCCGCGCTCGTTGGCAAGAAACGAGTAACGGAGCGGCCGAGTTATGGCCTCATGACGAGCCAGATTCGAGCTGTTGTTCCGGATCGGAGTAATTTTTGTATTGCAGTTTCAGGAGCGGTGCGTCTAATTCCAGGGCAAGGCCCTCAGGCAGATAGTGCAGCGATACATCACCGAAAGCCGAGAGGCTGGAGCCTATAAGGCGTGATCCGAACCCCTTTTTGCTCGGCGGTGTGACCAAAGGCCCCCCTATCTCCCGCCAGCTGAACATCAGGTGCTCGGCCCCTTCCTTATGCTTGACGGACCAAAAAATCTCAATATGCCCAACCTCTGCGGAGAGAGCGCCATATTTGCTGGCATTCGTCGCGAGTTCGTGGAGCACGAGAGAAAATGCGAGCGCTGCCTGCGGACCAAGTACGACCGCTGGACCACTTGCCTTGAAACGATCCGACTCTGCGAGGCCCAGATTGACCGCGGTCGCGTCGACGATCATCGCTATGCTCGTACCAAGCCAGTTCTGCTGCAGCAGAATGTCGTGCGCTTTGGAATAGGCGGCGATGCGGGCCGAGATTGCTTGCGCAGCCTCGTCAAGAGAGGCGGAATTCCGGAAGGACTGGCTAGTGATCGCCTGCACAACGGCCAGCGTGTTTTTCATGCGGTGGGCTAGCTCATGCATCAGAACCCGCTGTCGCTCTTCATTCTCCCGTTGGTCTGTACGGTCGCGAAGAATTTTGACAAAGCCCTCCACTTCGCCGTCGTCTGATTTTAGCGCCATCATCTGGCCCGACGCCCAAAACAGCGTGCCATCTTTTCGGACGTGCCACCTTTCGTCGTTTCCGTGACCGGTCGAGAGCGCCGATGCCATTTCCTGCTGGGGAATCCCGGCTTGACGATCTTCCGGTATAAAAATCACTGAAGCGGCTTGCCCGACCATCTCGGCTTCCTCCCAGCCGAGGATCCGCCTCGCGCCTTCATTCCATGTCGTGACAAGCCCGTCTAAATCCATGGAGATGATGGCATACTCGATGGCGCTCTGGAGGATGGCGTCGAGAAGTCGCTCGCGGGACCGGCTTCGGCTGGAGAAAAGCTGCATGATGGGGTCTGATCCTTCCAGATACTGCAAGACCGAGTGATCCTCCTCTCGTTGCTATAAAGGAGGTTATTGCGCCGGCCAAGTTCTCAAACTGCACCCGGACCGAAATAGCTGGTCAGCAATTGGCAAGCTACATTCCGCGTCGGACCTATTCGAAACAAAGCCGAGCGTTCCGCGTTAGTGCCTAACCTCAGCAGAACAGAAGAAGCATGACCAAAGAGCCGACGAGAGATTTGCATGGCGACCTTCCCTCGGCGTCCTCGGAGGACGGCTTTGCAGATCGCAGAGAATTGGCAGCGACGGCATTTGAACGCACCCGCATGCCAATGGTCGTTGTGGATGCCCGGAAACCGGACATGCCGATCAGCCTTGCAAATAAAGCGTTCCTCGTTTTGACCGGCTACAGTGCCGGCGAGCTCGTCGGCCGAAACTGCCGCTTCCTGCAAGGACCGGGCACATCGCCCATCGCCGTGGCGGAGATCCGGGCGGCGATCGCAGACGAACGGGAGGTCAGCGTCGAAATCCTGAACTACAAGAAAAATGGCGAGCCGTTCTGGAACCGCCTGTACCTGAGCCCGGTCCACGGCGACGATGGCCGAATTCTGTACTTCTTTGGATCCCAGATAGACGCAACCGAGTACCGGCGGATCGAGGCGTTAGAGGCGTCTGAGCATCGTTTGCTGATGGAAGTCGATCATCGATCGAAAAACGTGCTGGCGGTGGTCGACAGCATCGTTCGCTTAAGCAACTCGGACGATCCTGCGGTGTACGCAGCAGCAATCCAGCATCGTGTCCAGGCGCTTGCTCGCGCCCATGCGCTTCTGGCCGAGCGAGGGTGGCTCGGCATCACAATGGAAGAGCTCGTTCGCCAACAGGTAGGCCCTTTCGCCGCCCAGCGCGCTGTTCTCATCGGTCCGACCATAGATCTCCCGGCTTCTATCGTTCAGCCATTGGCGCTGGTCTTCCACGAGCTGGCTGTGAATGCAGCGCAGCATGGCGCGCTCTCCCAGCCGCAAGGTGAACTCAAGATCTCATGGGATCCGTTTCCGTCCTCGCCAGGCTTCAGGCTTCGATGGCAGGAGGCAGGCAGCAGCTTGGTGCCCGCCGCCAAGAGAGGGTTCGGAACGGTGATCGTCGGTGCGATGATTGAGAAACAGCTCAAGGGTCACCTCGAGCGAACCTGGACAGATGATGGAATTTCGATCACCATCGAGGTACCCGCGACCGCCTGAACGAGTTGCGCAACCGGGATCGCAGCAGGCGACTGAGGAGCCGTTCTTTGTGACCGTTTATCGTGACTGGTGGTAGCCGATAAAAGCACCATGCTTGGAAGCGTCCGCCGCCGACGTCGTGCGCCTTCAAACGATGCAAAAGGTCGGCAGCTGAGGCCGCCTTCAAACTTACCGTCGAGACATTCAACGCTCACCTCGATGAAGCCTATGCCGCGATGCATGCGGAGGTTCTCGCCGGCCACTATGCCGCAATCAGCGTTTCCGACGCTGGGACTGGCATGGACGCTGAAACGCTATCCCGCGTCTTTGAGCCTTTCTTCACGACCAGGGCAAAGGTACCGGTCTGGAACTGAGCCAAGTCTACGGCTTTGTGAAGCAGTCAAAGGGTCACGTGAAGATCTACTCGGAGGTCGGAGAAGTCACCACCGTCAAAATCTACCTTCAGAGGCTGGTTGCGGAAGGGTTGGACGAAGAGGTGACCCAGAGTTCCCCGATATCGGAAGCGGGGGTCGGCGAATTCGTCTTCGTCGTCGAGGACGATCCCGATGTGCGGGCATATTCTGTAGAGTCTCTGCGAGAGCTGGGTTCATGATCCGCCTCCGGCCCGCCGACGTCGGAGATGTGAGTAACTTTTGTTGCAGCGGCGGCCTACCGTGAGATCGGCAGCCAACCACGGTCATGGATATCGATGCTCTACCGAAGGAAACCCCAGCGCCTGGATCAGAAGCTGCGGGCGTATTGCCAGTTCTAAAGCCGCTCGATTGGCGTTGCTCGGATGACGATCTCTTCCTGCTCGAATGCGGCTTCCAACTCTTGCCGATAACGACGCCACCATTCACGATCGATTTCATCGACCATGACTTCGACAACGATTATCTTGTCTGTCTCGGTCTCCTCGCCATCTTTCCAGAGACCTTCGGCGGGCGCGTTCGCGTGAAACGTGACGCCCCCGAACTTCTCCGTAAGCTGCTTGCGGATGTTCCGATAAGCTGATTCCCGGTTCCCGATAACCGGAAGCAGGATTTCGACGAGGGCAGCCACGGAAGCCCCTCAGCGAACGGCGCCGAACAAGAACCCAGCCAGCATGGCCAAGGCAACTGCTCTTACCGGCTGGGCCTTGATGCGGTCACGAGCATCTTCGAGCATATCTTCGCTCCTGGCACGCAAAATGCGAACCGACGCCGATCCGATTTCGGCGACGCTTTCGCTCAGCCTATTAACCTCGGCGCGGAGAGCCGCTAGTTCTTCGTCCGGTGTCACACTCGCCGCGATATCCGTACGCTCTCGAACGCTCGCCAGCGCGATGTCGACCAAAGGAGCCTCAGTTGCTGCCTCCTGATCGGGCGATGGTGGTAATGCAGCCCCTGTCGGAATCGATGTTACCGTGGAGGAGACCGGATCAGACGCTGGAAAGGTCGCTTCCAAGCCCGCTTCCAATGCGTCAGAATTTTGTGCCTGTTGGCCAGCTCGCTCTTGCTTGAGCGCAATGACGGCTCGGGATTTCGTCGTTTTCATTTGATTCTCCTGGCTCCGTGTCGTGGCAACCGTTTCGCGGTGATCGCCGGAGAACACGCTGCAGGCGCCATAGTTCCGGAAAGATACCGGCAGCTTGCCGCCTCCAGCGAATTTGTCTGCGCTCTAACTTCTGAGCTTCTTCACAAGGATAAACGCAGACAGCAGAAAGCAGGCGGCGTTCCTGAGAATGATGGCCACTCGGACCGCATGATGCCGAAAGCGGTCCAGAGAGCGAAGCCTGTTACGGTGAGACAATACATCCTTGCGGAAATCGCTTCGGTGTCTCCGGTGCGAACGACCTTCCAAACCTGCGGAACGAAGCTGCAGACGGAGGCAAGATATCCAATGATGAGCGCTGCATCCATGCGCCACGCCGGACGCTTCTTGGGGTTGCTTCTGCACCTGGCGAATGTTCAGCACCATGATTTTGAACCGACGCTCGCTATCCACCTGGACATGCGTGCTGAGAATACAGAGCCAACTGCAGCCACTCCACCGGGATCACCGGAGCCCAGTTTGAACCGGTCTTCGAGTTCGTTCCGGGAGCGAATGTGCGGCGCGGCAAACCGCCTGAAGCAGGCCTAGCTAGACATCTCGCCGGAAATCAGCCGGCTGGTTTCGGACGGATGGCCGGCTTCGCCTTCTTCGGGGCAGTTATTCCAAGTGCGCGTCCGGCGGATGCCATCCGTCTTTTCGCAGGCCCGCGTCACGGAAGGCTTTTCATAATTTTCCCGGAGGCGCATCTCCCGAAACACGCCCTCCTGCTGCAACTTCTTCTTCAGAAAGCGCAAAGCCTGATCAAGATTGTTATCCCGCACCAGAACTTGCAAGCCCAGCTACTATGTAATCGTCTGGATCATTCATACGCGGACGGTCGGTCTCTGGCAATATTGCGGCATGCGACGCAGGGATGACCATGCTAGTAGAGGCTGCTAGCAAATGGGTCACCGCGCGGGCCAGCTGTCGGGTTGTTCGCAGCTTGATAGATTGTCCGCCGCTCGGTTGTTGAGGTCATCATAACTCGTCTGAGCCTGTGGATTAGTCTGAAAAGCTGACTTGTCCATTGCGGGGAATGTGCATTTTATGCTCGATGGCTGGGGGAGAACTAGCCGGGGAAGAGCATTGCGTAAATCAGGGAGTGACCGCGTCGAACTTGAGCAGCAGGTTCGAATGTTCAGCGACGTCATCAACGATATGAAAGCCAGGCAGAGTGGGCGAGGGCACTGTCAGCCGATCGCCGACTACGAGCAGATAGTTGCCGAACTGAAAGACGCTCTTGCAATGGTGGCGCCGTCCCGCCTGCACTAGGCCGCCGGATCTTTGGATGCGAATTCTGTTCATTTCCAGGAGCAGATCAAGATGCACCGTAGGTTGCGCTGCCGGCATGAATTTTCCGTAAGGTGACGCCGTCGCTCGATCCGCGGGCCGATCGTTCAAGCGATACATGTCCTCTGTTTTTTAGACCGCCTCTTCGCGTGCAAGGCCTACCGCGGCAATGTCCATCTTGAGCCGCAACCGACCGTCAGGGCTTCTTCGCCGTACGGTCCTTCTATGACCTGATGAAACTATCGTCTGAAAACGGGTTGAGTTGCCCATGCGGCAACCATGCGCCGGTTCAACCCCAGAAACCCAGGATTAATGCGCGGGTCTTGCAAATCCCTTCGCGATGATCGGACCAGTGGGACGCCCGGTCGGCGACCCACCCTGCTGCTCAAGGGTGATCTCGTATAGCTGATCGTTGCGTGGTGCAGGTAGTGACGGGCCCTGCAGCCGCACCGAGCGGGCCCTGTCGATCAGGCCGAGCGAGACGGGTCCCATCTCTTGCGAAGGCAGGGTCCAGACCTGAAACGTCTTGCCCTCCGGCACGTCAAAGTCGCGAAGCAGCCGCACGGTCGCCTTCTCGCTCCCGAAATCCTCCACCACAGCTTGCGCCTCACCAGCCTCGTTGATCAGCACGGCAATGACCACCGGCTCCACCACGCGCGTCAGGCTCCACCCGAGCCCGACGGCCATCAGCAGCGCCGCGGCCAGCGCCGAAAGGGCGGTTGCTCGCCAGCCGTTTCGTCGATTGTCGTTGGCCGGCGGCGTGGAGACCACGGCTTGGCGAGCCGGCAACGCGGCTTCGATCTTCCGCCAAAACTTCTCCTCCACAGTGGCCGGCTCCACACCCATGTCGAGTGGCAGGAAGCGTTCCCGGCTTGTTGCGACGGCAGCTTTCAGTTCGGCATCGCCCTCTATCTGCGCCTCGATTTCCGCTGTTTCCGCAGGCTCCAGCAGGCCCAGCACATATTCGTCGGCGATGCCGGCAAGATTGTTGCGGTCATAGGTCATGCCATGCACTCCCTGAGTGCCAGAAGGCCGCGGCGAATCCAGGATTTCGCCGTGCCAAGCGGGATACCCAGTCGCCCGGCTATCTCGCCATGAGTGTAGCCGCCAACATAAGCCATCAAGATGCCACGGCGCTTGATGTCGTCGAGCGCGCCAAGGCAGTCGCGCAACCGGCTTTCCCGGTCCAGGCGATGCCATGCTGCCATGATTTCATCAACCTGATCGACCTCCCGCAGCGTTTCCACCTCCTCGACCGTCTGTTCGCGGCGGCCGTCGCGCAAGAGGTTGAGTGCCCGATTGCGGACGATTGCATAGATCCAGCCCCGCGCCGAACCCCGCTCGGGGGCGTATTGGTGTGCATGGGTCCAGATGCGGATGAAAGCTTCCTGGACGACCTCTTCGGCAAGATCGCGCCGGCGAACGATCCGCTCGGCGACTGCAATCAATCGCGCCGCCTCCAGGTCGAAGATCTGCCGAAGCGCTGCCCGGTCTCCATTGGCGCAACGGGCAAGCGCCTTGTCGAGTTCGTCTGGCCAGGATCCCATCAACATGTTTCTTCTTCTCCCGGACCAGCGTGTCCTTGCACCCCTATACGCGCAGGAGCCCGCCAAGGATGCATAATCCATAAATATTTCTTTCACCTGCATCCAGAGGCACCCACAGCCGTGTCTTGATTATGGAGGCCATTGAAGGTCGGTTATTCGACCAGCTTCCGAACCGACCAACGCCCGGGAGAATTCATATGACAAACATTCGCTTCGCTTTGATCGCCTCCGCCGCCCTCGGCCTGTCGGCCGCCGCTGTCTCCGCAGCACCCGTTTTGGGACTGACCGGCGACAAGACGCTCATAATCTTCGATACGGCAAAGCCAGCCGTTTCCAAGAAGATGGACGTGACCGGCGTCGACAAACTCATCGGGATCGACTTCCGACCTGGCAACAAGACGGTAATCGGCGTCACGCCGGATCACCGCATCGTTTCGATCAACCTGGAAACCGGTGCCTCCGCCGATGTCTCCAGAATGGACAAGATGGTGACTGTGACGCAGGCGCCAGTAGTGGTGGACTTCAACCCGATGGCCGACCGGCTTCGTTTCATGACGGGCACCACCAACCACCGCGTCCACCCGGATACCGGTGCGGTCACGGTGGATGGGACGCTCGCCTTTGAGGATGGCGATATGCACAAGGGCGAGACACCGAACGTGGTGTCGGCCGCCTACACCAACTCGTTCGGGAAGCCGGAAAAGACCGCGATGTATAATATCGACGCGACGATCGGCGCGCTGATCCAGCAAACCAAGCCGAACGACGGCACGCTGAAGGCAATCGGAAAGCTTGGTCTCAAAGACAAGCCCACGACCTATGCCTTTGATATCCAGGGCATGGCGGACGGAAAGAACATGGCATATCTCGCCGCGGGCAAGACTCTCTACACGGTCAATCTGGAAACGGGTGGTGCGACCGAAGTCGGCACGATCACAGGCGTCGATGACGACGTGCGCGATATCGCGATACTGCCAGCGATGTAAACGGTATCCGGTCCCCAACAAAAAACCAAGGCTGGTCCCGGCCAGCCTTTCGGTCACTTGGCGGCTTCGGCCTTTGGTCAACGAGACCTTAGTCCGAAGCTACATCCTGCCCATGTCCCAGCCGAAGCTCGTTCCCCACGCGTAAGCGTCTTTCCCGTTTTCCCGCCTCGCTCATCCTGCCGCTGTATGGGGCGGGACTGTCTGTCCGGATATGTCAGTGTGACTGGAAGAGAGCTTCAGGGCGCGGCTGTGCCAGAGCCTCAAAAGTCGGCCGGGCAATCCAATATCCCTGCATCAGGTTGACGCCCATGTCTTGAAGCGTCTGAAGCTCTCCCAAGGTCTCGATGCCCTCACATAAGGGGGTCACACCGAGATCGTGAAGCATAGCAATTGTGTGTTTCACAAGCTTCTGTCGGGCATCGTCTGTGTCAATGCCGCGGATCAATGCCATGTCGAGTTTGGCGATATCGGGCTGGAACTCCGCCAAGAGCGCCAGCCCTGCGTATCCGGCACCGAAGTCGTCGATCGCGGTTTTGAAACCGAGATCGCGGTAGGTCCGCAAGATGTTAAACAGATGAGCTGTGTCCAGCTGCTCGTTTTCTGTAAATTCAAAGATGATGTTCTTGGTCGGAAACCTGGCGCGAGTGGCAGCAGCCAACGTCAATCTAATGCAGGCGCGCGGTTCATAAACGGCGTTGGGCATGAAGTTGATCGACAGCGCGACGTCGCCGTTCTCATTGTAGAGGGAGGCGGCGAGCTCGATGGCCTTAACACGGCACTGCTGATCGAACGCATACCGGTTAGACGAATCGATCGCAGATAGGACTGACCCTGCTGCCTCGCCAGCGGGCCCGCGCACCAATGCCTCATGAGCGAACACCTGATGAGTGCGCACATCGACGATAGGCTGGAATGCCATTGAAAAGGGCAGATTGAGGAGTTCGCCACTACGGCATTCGACACAAGACTTTGGCATGACCGTTTCCCCGTTCCACCCTTGAATAACAGCCAACGGTGAACGTTTTCTTGAGATGAATACCCGCTGTCGTGGACTTCGCTCCTTCCTGGGTAGCGTCATTATCATTACCGCTACGTTTCTGGGCGCTGTCGCCGCCTCGAAAACCACTCAGGCCATCGTGTGTGAGCCATCATCTGACGCTTTCCAGCAGGATGCCAGGCGCGTGCGGCTTGGGAATGAACCGTCGGCGAACGGATGTTCGTCCTCTCGGTGGCTCCAGTTGCCGGAGGTCAAGATGATCTGGCTCGGTCGCAGCGATCTTGTACCGGCGCGCGGCTCAAGATGCATATCGGTTAGTTCCATAATGGCGTGTTTCGCGTCAATCTAGTCCTTTCAAGGGGTTAGGTCATCGATTGGGTGCCGCCGGTCCCAATCCCATAAAGGCGACGGAAGCGGCCACGCGGAAAGTGGTCTCTGCAATCCGGCACCAGCTGACGCGCGAAGGCCGTAGGGACCGCCGTGCCGTCGATGGCAAAAAGCCGCGCCCGAATTCGGACGCGGCTCCTGTTGGATCAATGGCGCAGTCAGCACCCGCTCCATATTTCCAGTTTCGACCAACGGAACAGCGACAGGATGTTCTGCGAGTCGGAGTTGGCAATCGAGAGCGACTGGATTGCCAGCTGCTGCTGGGTCTGCAGTGAAGGCGAGGAATTTTCACTAGCTTGTGGGCGGCGCCCAGAAGGCGTGATGCGTTCAACGCGGCTGCCAAAATCCAAGCTAGAAACGGGGATCGCGATACTGAATAGTCGCGTCTCACGATTTTCTACAGCTTGGAGATGTCCGGTTTGGCAGAGCCCTGCCATTCAAGTCTCCACGTTCCACCCGGGCGGAGATTCTGAACCAACGAAGGGTGGAACGCCACAAGGCAGATGCCCCCCGATGATCTCACGGAGGGATAAATCAGGCCCGGACTGTCCTTCTCTTTGCGTAACCATCTGGCCAGTGCTTGTCCCGCCGGGTAAGCGATCGCCGGGTCGTGGTTCAAACTATCGTCATTCGAGAAAGCATCGCCGCGAATGTCGTGGAAGTGCCCTACAAAATCAGAGATCAATTCCGCATAGTCCGTAACGTTCTCGAAACGGTTGATAGCCTCATTTCTCTGGTCAGATGAAAACTGACCTCGGCTAAGGCCGTTTCCGCCAAGAACGCGCAGTAGCAGGCACCGCGCTCGTCATCGTTGAACCGATTTCCGCCGGGACGTGTGTATGTAAACGCCGCATTGATGAAGGTGTGGCCGGGACGGCCGAGGACGAGTTCCCTGGGATTGAGATCTAAGAGGCCACCTTCCTGGGCTTGAAGGCGGCCGCTGGTAGCCCCCTCCAACTCGGCCAAATCCTCCATGGCTCCATGATGTGGCGCGAGCGCCAGCAACACCGGTTCCTTCAGCCTAGCGGTCGATATAAGTCGGACTGCATCTCGCTGGAAAAATCCGTGCGAGACGGCTCGATCACAGCCCACCTCGCAACGCGTCAACATGACGTCGCACGAGAAGCAGTTTCGGGATACCGCCCTCGATCATTACGTCAATTGGCCGCCGCCCTTCGAAAACTGGCCCCTTGTTTGGAAGTTTCACCCATTCGTCGGCCAGTGGTTCAGAGAAAATCAGTCGGAGGGCTTTGAAGATGCCTATCAAGGCACTGACCCTGGTCAACGTGTCTTGCGACAGGCTTCCGCTCCATTCGCCCTTTTTCATTCTGAACCAAGTGCGCTCTGACACGTCACCCATCAGAGCGCAGACCTCGACGCTGGTTAAGCGCCATATTTCTGCCAGTCGAACAACACCTGACACTGCTGCCGGCGTCAACCGTTCGCGAGCTCCTTCATCGCCCAGATTGACCGGCGACTGGGGCACACTACTCTCTCGAACTGCTTGCGCTACGACCATGACGACCTCCATTCTGGCAGTAAACATACTGCCAATTTGGCAGGATTTTCAAGTTTATATCTCGTAATGGCGCCTGCTGCCTCCCTGCCGCACCCGCAGGGAGATCGTGAACTCGCAAAGTCCGGCCCTCGGCTGCGCACTCTCGTCGGTATCCTGCACTACTGCGACAGTGACGATGCGACGGCCGTCTGGATCGGCTATTGAAGGATAAAAAAACTGCATGTCTCACGCGCTTTAGGCGGGCCACGAATCGGAACAACCTAGCGTCGGTTCATTCCACACGGATTCGATGAATACTGGTCTCATGCAACGCCTCCCTTGGTTGGATCTGAAGCGGTAGGTTTTTTTATAGCTCAGCTGTTTGCCATTGCCGACCGGGTGTGGGACACCGCAGGGTAAGTGATGCTGAAACGACACAGCCTGGTTGCGTGGCCCTGTTCATTGCACTCACGATAAGTGGGGCTGCAGGCCGGGCATCTGAATTCTAGGTTGGCAGGCCAGCTTGCGCCGGCTGCAACCCCTGATCTTGAAACCCGTGGAGGCAGTTCATATCTCGGCGGAAACCAGAATGTACAGAGGGCAGCGGATGCGGCGGTTCTTCGACATCACCTTCGGTCCGGCCGAACTAGATATGCTCGAAGCGGCGCTGGCGCGATGGTGTAAAGTCCATTCGCTCTCGAGACAGTCGACAGAGGCTGCATTGGCGGCCGAAGTGTTCATCAATCTCTTTCGAGAAGGCAACAGCACGCTTCCTCAGCTGGAGCAGGCCGCATCGCGCCACAAGTGGCTCTCAGAGAGAACGGCGATTTACCCACCGTCCTCGGACAGTGCGGTTGAGAGCTCGCCTCCAAGACAGTCTCGAGTTACGGCTCATTGAAGTTGATGTCAAAGTCATTCAAACCGGCAATCTGCGAGACGGCCGAGCGCAACGCTGCCGGAGTGGCGTTTTGCCAAGACGCGCCTTGTTGCAATCTTGGGTGCCAAAATTTGTTTTTTGTCAGCTGGCAAGGCGAGGGGGAACTGACGATCTTTAGGAAGAGCGTGTTCATTGCCTCTTTGATCCCCTGAGACGGGCCCACCTCGAAGTACGTCATTAGACACTCTCAACTACCCCGTTATAATCGACCGCGGCCATCCGGACAGCAAGCAGTACCGCTTCCTCGCTTGCCAACGGATTGGCGATGCCCTTGCCAGCAATATCATAGGCAGTGCCATGTGCCGGCGTGCAGACGGGGAAGGCGAGCCCTCCCAGCATGGTAACGCCTCGCTCAAAGCCCAGCAGCTTCATCGCAATCTGCCCCTGATCATGGTACATGGTCAGAACGGCGTGAAATCCGCCCTTCAAAGCGCTCACGAAGACCGTGTCGGCCGGGTATGGACCGGAGACGTCGAATCCATCCTGAGCAGCCGCTGCGACTGCCGGACCGATGATGTCGATCTCTTCCGTCCCAAAGCTGCCGCCGTCGCCGGCATGCGGGTTGAGCCCGGCGACAAGAACACGTGGAGCATCAATCCCGGAACGTTTCAGGCATAGCACCGTGAGCGCAATCTCGTCGCGTATTCCTTGAATGGATAGGTTGGCCGCGACGTCCTTCAACGGGATATGCGAGGTCACCCGTGCGTTCCAGACCGTGTCCAGTACGTTAAACTCCCGAACTCGCTGGGTAAGGTTTAGGTGCTCTGCGATGAAACGGCTTTCATCGTCATAACCTGGATGAGCCAGACGCATCGCCTTCTTGTTGAAGGGCGTATAGCAGACGCCGTCCACCTGACCTCGCTCAGCCAGTGTCAGCGCAGCCTTGAAGCTCTCTACCGCGAACCGACCTCCGACGAGCGTCGCTTCAGCGAATGATATATCTTGCGGAGCGAGATTTTCGAGATCAACGAGAACCGGCAGATCGGCATGCCCGATATCGTTGCCACTCACCGTGTCGATGTGCAATGTGACACCGGCGCTTCGGGCGCCCTGCTCCAGGATGCGGCGGTCTCCAACAACCACCAATCGCGCCGCTGAAGCGATCCTGCTGGACGTGACGATCCTTGCGGCGATCTCTGAACTGATGCCGGCGGGATCGCCCATCGCCAATGCGATCAGAGGGCGGTGGGAAATGGTATCGGGTGTCGAGATCATGCGGTTGTGGCCCTGGTCGCGCTGGCGGTACGCAAACGCTCGCCATTGGTGGAAAAAAGCCTGAGCCTTTCAGGCGCGCAGTGAAGCCAGACCTCTTCGCCGGAAGCCAAATCCCGGCCGTCACGTTGTTCCACGGTGACCGTCTCGCCGCTTGGAAGATAACAATAGAGATACCGCGTGCTGCCGAGATACTCGGCGAAGTCGACCTTTGCCCGGAATGCGGCGCTGGAAGCATCGCGAACCTGCAGATGTTCGGGACGAATACCCAGCTTGATCGTTTCGCCCGTAGCTAGCCCCGCCAGGGGGTGATCCAGCGCAATCACCGTATCAGCGAGTTTGACGCGGCCTTCGCCCCCATACTGTGCATCGACAATGTTCATGCGCGGCGACCCGATGAACCCGGCAACGAACAGGTTGTTGGGATCCTCGTAAACGTCGCGCGGCGTGCCGACCTGCTCGATGCGTCCATCTCGCAGCACCACGATCCGGTCCGCCAACGTCATCGCCTCGGTCTGGTCGTGCGTGACGTAGATCATGGTATTGCCAAGTTCGCGATGCAGGCGGGCGATTTCGATGCGCATGCTGACGCGCAATTCAGCATCAAGATTGCTTAAAGGCTCGTCGAACAGAAAGGCGAGCGGCTTTCTCACGATAGCCCGGCCGATCGCCACGCGTTGTCGCTGCCCGCCGGAAAGCTGTCCCGGGCGCCGTTCCAGAAGCGGGCCGATCTTGAGAATCTGTGCAGCCGCTTGAACCTGGCGCTCGATTTCGGCGGCCGGAGTCCTGGCCATCTCGAGACCAAAAGCGAGGTTTTGGCGCACGCTCATGTGGGGGTAGAGCGCGTAGGACTGGAAGACCATGGCGATCCCGCGCCTGGACGGATCGAGATCGGTAACGTCGCGTCCTGCGATCATGATATCGCCGGAGGTAACGTCCTCCAGCCCCGCGATCATCCGCAGCAACGTGGATTTTCCGCATCCTGAAGGACCAACGAAGACAATGAATTCGCCGCCTTCTATGGAGAGATCGAGGCCATGAATGATGTTCACCGCGCCGAAGCTCTTACGGACGTCGCGCAGCTCGATCTTCGCCTTCTCTTGTAAGATTGCCGTCATCGCTGCACCCTGACCCAGACAAGCATTTCCCCAGGCGCCCGGTTGTCCCAAAGGTGATAGGGAACGAATCGGACATTCGTCTCCTCGATCGTCGGCTTTTCCGTATCGTACAGTTTGCCTGTCCAGTCACTCCACCGTTCGCGGCGCGCCTTCAGGTCGAGGGCAACTGCGCCATCAAGTCCCTCTGCCCGGCCAGCGTTGGCATCCTTGGCATCGTCCTCCACGATCAGGCTGTTAAGACCGGATGCATTATCGACCTCCTCGGCACAATAGATCATCGGCCCACGCGCCAGAGCCGCCCGACCGAGATCGGCTTTGACCGCGGGATTTGCGTGAATGAAGCGGGCCTCCATCGGCAAGTCGAGCACGATGGTTTCTCCACCTTGCCAATGGCGTTCAATTCGCAGGTAACCCTTGTTCTCGATTGGCGTGACGTCCAGCCAGTCACCCTGCACCGACGCCGACGGGGTCCTGCACCAGCCGGGAATGCGCAACGCCAGCTTGAAGGAAGCGGGTGCGTCTAGCCCGACCTCGATTGAAATGCGGCCATCCCAGGGGTAGTTCGTGTTTTGCGTCAGCGTCACCGGCGTGGTGCCGATCATCAACCGCGCGGTGCTTTCTCCATAAAGATGGATGGCCGCCTCGTCAGCCGAAACGCCGTACATGTAGCTGCCGATGGCCGCGACCGTCCGGGCAATGTTTGGCGGGCAGCAAGGGCAACGGTGCCACGTCCAGCGATGATGCTTGCCCCGGCTTTCCAGAGGATTGTCGTAGAAGAACGTCGCGCCGTCGGTGGCCAGGCCCGAAAGGGCGCCGTTGTAGAGTGCCTGCTCCATGATGTCGGCATAAACCCGGTCAGGTCCACGGCCGAGCATCCGGCTCGCCAACATGACCAGGCCAACAGAAGCGCAGGTTTCGGCATAGGCGCTTTCGTTGGGGAGGTCGTAATAGTCGGTAAAGCCTTCATTGCTCGCCGCCGGGCCGATACCACCGGTCACGTACATCTGTTTCGTGGTGAGATCGTCCCAAAGGATCTTCAGCGCGTCCGTCAGGGTATCGTCGCCGAATTCGGTGGCGACGTCTGCCATGCCGGAATAAAGGTACATGGCCCGCACGGCGTGGCCAATAACCTTATTCTGTTGCCGCACCGGCAGGTGCGACTGATTGTATTCGTAGGTGCGATGCCGGAACTGCTTCGGATCGGCGCCGCGTTCGGCCGCTTCCACGTCGAAGTAATGCGGCTGCTGGCCGCGCTGCTCGACAAAATAGCGGGCGAGGTTGAAATATCGTCGTTCGCCTGTCGTCCGGCCAAGGCGGATCAGCGCCAGTTCGATTTCCTCGTGACCGCAATAGCCCGGCTTCTGCCCGGGGCTAGGCCCAAAGGTCCGGTCGATGTGGTTCGCGTAACGGGACATGATGTCCAGTAGCGCGCGCTTTTTCGTTGCATGGAAATAGGCGACCGCAGCCTCCATGAGATGGCCGGCGCAATAGAGTTCATGGCAGTCGCGCAGGTTGGTCCAGCGTTTGCCCGGTTGCATGCGAATGAACCACGAATTCATATATCCGTCCGGCAGCTGCAATCTGCCGAACATCTCGATGATCGCGTCCATCTTTTCTTCGAGATCCGGATTGGGCTTCCGGTAGAGTGCATAGGCAGCCGCCTCGATCACCTTGGCGACATCGGAATCCCAGAACATCTGGACATTCACGGTATCGGGCGACCCGTCCGAGCGCAGATGAAACGGCATGCGCACCTCCGGCACGGGCCTGTCCGGATCGATCTGGTCGAACATGCCGGCCGCGACGCAGCGCTCGTAGAGGATCATGACGGTCTTGTCGGCAACCGCGTCGATCCGATCGCCCCAGAAACCATGCACGTCGATGTCGGGGACTGCGGGTGGGCGAAAGCCGTTAGCAATGGGTTTTTCCAGGGATGCCATGAGCAATCTCATCCGTTTTGGTTTGGTTGTTGATGTCACTTGACGGCACCCGCGGTGAGGCCGCGGATGTAATAGCGCTGGAGCAGCAGGAAGAGCACGAGGCACGGCGCCATCATCAGCGTTACGCCGGATTGAACCGCGCCCCAGTCAATCGTGCCGAACTGGCCCGATCGGACGGCTGCCATCAGCACGGGCAGGGTGTATTTCTTCTGGTCGGTCAGCAGGATCAGTGCCGCGAGGAATTCATTCCACGACGCCAGGAAAGCGAAGATCGCCACGGTCACGACCCCCGGCAGGACGAGCGGCAGCATGATCCGATAAAGCATCCGGAACACCGATGCCCCGTCGACGCGCGCCGCATCCTCTATCTCTTTTGGAACCGCGTCGAACGCGTTGCGCATCATGAAGATCGAAAAGGGGAGGTGCAGCGTCACGTAGACGAAGACGATCCCGGTCAAGGTGTTCTGCAGGCCGAGCTTCGTCAGGATCAGGAAGAGTGGCGTCAGGATAGATTGGAACGGGATCATCACCGTGGAGATGATCAGCACGAACAGCGTGTTCTTGAACGGGAACTGGAAGCGCGAGAAACCATAGCCCGCGAACAGGCTGACGGTGACCGAGGCAACGACGGTTGCGAGGGAGACGGTCAGGCTATTGCCGGTATAGGTCCAGATGCCTGAGCCATATTTTGCCAGGTTGTCGTAATTTTGGGTGCTGAAGCCGCCCACCGGCCAAGGCGGAAGCGGCGGCTGTCGGGCTTCGACCGACGGCTTGAAGCTGACCAGCACGCTCCAGACAAGCGGTGCAAGGAAAAGGAGGCCGACAAAGATCCCGATACCATGATATCGCATGGTTTTGATCAGCCCGCGGATGGAAGTATTTCGGCCATGGGCCATCACACACCCTCCGGATTGCGGAGCAGCCGGAGCTGCACGACGCTGATGACGACGAGGATGACGAGCAGCACCATGGAGAGGGCTGCGCCATAGCCCAGGCGGAACGATCCGAATGACTGGCTGAATATCCAGTAGACCGCCGTGACCGTGCCGTTTTGCGGGCCGCCATCGGCGATGATGTAGAATTGGTCGAAGGCCAGCATGGAGCCTGCCACCGAGAGGATCAGCGCGAGAGCGATCGTTCGGCGCATCAAGGGAAGCGTGATTCTTCTGAAGCGCTGCCAGGAGGACGCGCCGTCCATGCGGGCGGCCTCCTGGACCTCGGTCGAAATTCCCTGCAGGCCGGTCATCAGAATGATCATGTTGAAACCGGCCGTCTTCCAGACAACCATGCCGACGATCGACCAGAATGTCGTATCGAAATCAGCGAGCAGGTTGATGCGTTTTGCTGTCAGGCCGAGATTTGCCAGGAGTGGCGAGAACAGGCCGGAATCGACGTCGAGCAGCCAGGCCCAAAGCAGGCTCGCTGAGCCAAACCCGACGACAACGGGCAGGAAAAATGCGGTCCGGTACACCTTGACGAGTGGCCGAGACTTTTCGGCGAACAGTGCCAAGGGAAACGCCACCGAGAAGATCGCGATCGTGACGATCACGGTATAGTAGACGGTGAACCGCAGCGACTTCCAGAATTGTGCATCCTCCAAAAGCCTGGTGTAGTTGCCAAGCCCGATGAACCGTGGTTTGCCGAGCAATGGCCAGTTGTGCAGCGACATCCAGAAGGCCATTCCAAGCGGAATGAGGAAGAAAATCAGTACCAGCACCAGGGCAGGGGCCACGAAAAGAAGGCCGGCAAGCTGGTTGCGCCGGTGTCGGCTGCTTCGACCACGAACCGGTGCGACACCCGGATGTTGTTTTTGTGGGATCATGACCAATTGTCCATAGCGTCGGGTCACCAATCCGGACGGATCAGGCGTCCGTCCGGATTGGCAGCGAATGACAGGTATTGATGGGTTCGCGTTTCAGTTTGCCGCGTCGATAATCGATTGCATGCTGGCCTGTGCCTTGGCGACCGACCCCTTGACATCGTTGCCGAAGAAGACCTCGTTCAACATCTGCTTCCACGGACCGGTGCTGCTGTTGATAATGTCGTTATAGACGGGCGACGATGGGGTACGGCCGATCTTCATCGCTTCCGTGGCGATCTGATAACGTTCGTCCAGCGACTTGATCGCCTCCGATGCCACATCGGCGCGGGTCGGAAGACTGCCACCCTTGGCAAGCAATGTCTGGCCTTCCGGCGAGTAGACAAACTCCAGGAACTCCTTGGCCTCCTTCAAGTTATCGCGTCCCGCCGTGACGACGAAATTGTCACCACCGCCGAAGGAAGCCTTGCCGCCATTCTTGCCTGGAATGAAGGTCACGCCGAATTCGACGGTCGGGTAGTTCTTGACGAGATTGCCGATGGCAAAGGCGCCGATCGGCGACAGGCCGATCTTGTCGGTGGCAAAGCCACCGAAGAAATTCTTGCCGGAGTCGGTCTTGGCACTTTCCGGGACATATCCCTTTGCGACCATGTCGCGGTAGAAATTGATTGCGTCATGCATCTGCGGCGAGTCGATCGTGGCCTTCTTGCCGTTGTCCACCAGGATATCCCCGCCCGAAGCCCAGATCAGCGGCATGAAGGTAAAGGCATTGCAGCCACCGCAGGCTCCGGCGAAGTAGAAGCCGTGGATATCCCCTCCGAGCGCGTTGACCTTGCCGGCGGCCGCCTCGATTTCTGACCAGCTTGTCGGGGCCTTGTTCGGGTCGAGTCCGGCCTGCTTGAAGAGCTTCTTGTTCCACAAGAGGACCGAAGCGTCGGCAGACATCGGCAATGCATAGATCTGTCCCTCGTACGTCCCTGCGCCGACATGCGCCTTCGACAGTTGATCGAAATACGGAAAGCTTTTCGCCATGTCGGTCAGGTCTTCCAAGGCGCCCGACTTTGCAAAGGCAGGCGCATAGACGAGGTCGAGCGACACGAAATCTGGCGCCGACCCGCCGGCTGCAGCGGTGGCGTATTTCTGCACCATTTCAGTGTTCGGTACGATCTGCAGCTCGATCTGCGTCTTGTGCTTCTCGTTGAACGCCTTGATCAGCGTCGGCATGAAAGCTTCGCTGCTCGAGCGGGACCACATGGTGAGTTTTTGTTGCGCGAGCGCCGATGACGAAAGCGCGCCGATGATAGTAGCGGCGAGAGCCGCGATCTTGAGCAGTTTCATATGAGGTCTCCTCCCTCTTGAACCGGTTTATCGAACTGTGTCTGACATGCTCTTACCTTGCAAAATCATGATGACCCGCGCACGACCAGCGTGCATGGCAACCTCCAAAGCCCTGTTTCGACGGTCTCGCCGTTCACGAGCCGCACAAGCGCTTGTCCCGCCTGCCGGCCGAGTTCTTTCAGGTTCATGTCTATCGTGGTAAGCGGAGGCCGGGTCTGTTCTGCGACAATCTCCCAATTGTCGAAACCGACGACAGATACGTCTTGAGGAACGTCGACCCTCCTTTCACGAAGGGCGTCGATCACCCCTCGCGCAATCTGGTCGTTACCGCAGAAGATCCCGTCCGGTCTATCAGAGCTCGACCAAAGCGCTTCGACTGCTTCATGTCCCCAGCGCTCCGACCAGGAACCCGGCATGACGGCGGATGTCTGTACAGGTAGGCCGGCGGCTTGCATTGCTTCAGTGAAGGCCGTGGCGCGCTCCTCGACGACTCGAAAACTTGTAGGTCCAGTGATATGCACGATCCGGCTTCGGCCCTGTCCCACCAGGTGGCCGACTGCATCGCGTGTGCCTTGCATGTCGTCCGGCACAAGTGTCACCGCATCGGCCGGCCCTGCCGTCAGCGCATAGACAACTGGGACCGGCAGGTGGGTTAGATCGACAGGCAGCGTCCTGTCGACGCGCTTCCCGGTGGCGATGATGCCATCGATCTGCTTGTCCAACATCGCATCGACATGCGTCCCCGCAAGCTCGGGATTGTCTTCGATCGCGCAAAGGAAGACAGAAACGCCGTGGTCGATCAGTCCCTCGGAAATCCCGGCCATCACTGGCAAGGTGAAGCGGCCGTATGTGTCGTCCGTCAGCAGACCGACCGTGAAGCTGCGCTTGCGGGTAAGACTGCGGGCAAGTGAATTCGGGCGAAACCCCAGATCCGAAGCGGCCTTCCTGATTCGTGCGCGTGTTTCTTTCGAGACGCGGCCGGTTTCGTTCAATGCCTTTGACGCAGTCGCAGTGCTGACGCCGGCAGCGGCAGCCACATCGTAGATCGTTACTCGAGTTCTCGGACCCGTGACAATCACCTGTTACTCTCCACGTGAGAAAGCGGTTTCCCGCGTGGTATACTCCATGAAACTGGATGGGAAAAGGGTTTCCCAAGCTTTTTTTTATCGCAAAAGACATTCTTCATGCGATGAAGGTTGAGGCAATGCGCGTGACCCGGCGACGTGCATCAGCGTTCAGAGTGGCCGCGAACGAACGCGGGCATTCTTCGATGAGCGTCTGCAGGCAGCCGTCGACGATCGCCTCGACCTTCGGCAGCTTCCATGCAGGCTCGCTTGGCCAAAGCAAAGGAGTCCCCTTCCTTTTGTGGCCAGCAACTCACGTACCAGCCATCCGTGTACAGTAAGCGCTGTCCCGAACCTACCTCTCTGATCATGCTGGATCTTTGATGTTCAACCTCGAAAGAGCGCTTGGAGATCTGCCCATTTCAGCAAGACCAGGTCGATCAATGACCTTGACCGCCTTGCTGAGCCGCTGCAAATGCCTAACCCACTGCTTTTGCGAGATTCGTCACGAAAGGCTTTAGACCTCTTGCAGGATCCGGGGGGAGATATAAATCATCTCGCGATGAAAGCATGAGCGACATCGGCAACGTCGTCGTGGAACAGCAGAGCAGGTGCCGATGTCGAATACTACGGTGAAGATGCGGTGGGGAACGGACGAAATCTCTCGGAGGATGCAGAGCGGCGAGTGGGATGCCTCTCTTCTCGGACAGCCGTTGCGGTGGCCAGACTGCCTCAGGAAGGTCGTCGACTTGATGCTGCCGTCGAGGGCCCAGATCGTCCTCTTCTGGGGGCCTGACTTCATTGCGCTCTACAACGAAGCTTATGCCCCGACCATCGGGCTGCGACACCCGAAGGCTCTGGGTCGCCCGGCACGGGAGAACTGGAGTGAGCTCTGGGACGACCTGGAGCCGCTTTTGCGTCGGGTCCTTGAGACTGGCGAGACGGTAGCCGCCAAGGATCGTCCTTTTTACATCGAGCGCCATGGGCATCCCGAAACCGTCTTTTTCGACATTTCCTACTCGCCCATCCGTGACGACGACGGCCAAGTGCGAGGTGTCTTCTGCATCGTCAGCGAGACAACCGATCGCGTTCACTTCGAGCAGGCGCTGCGGGAGAGCGAGGAGCGGTTGCGATCCTTTGTATCCCAATCAGCGGCGGGGATCGGGCAGGGCAGCATCGAGGGTGAGATCCTGCACGTCAACAACCGGTTTTGCGAGATCGTTGGCTATGACGAGCACGAGCTCGTCGGTGCAAATATAATGAAAATCACGTATCCAGAAGACCTTGCCGAACAAAGTAGACTTTACAACCAACTGGCCGAAACCGGCAAAAGCTTCGATATCGAGAAGCGCTATGTTCGAAAGGATGGATCGCTCGTTTGGGTCAACAACACGGTGTCCCCTCTCCGAGACGGTACCGGCAACATCCGACAGGTCGCGGTGATCGCGGTCGATATCAGCGAGCGCAAAAAGGGTCAGGAAGCTGAACGCCAGCTGGCTTCGATCATCGCGTCTTCCAATGATGCCATTCTCGGCATTGATCTGGCGATGACCATCACATCGTGGAATGCTTCAGCAGAAGCTTTGTATGGCTACAAGGCCGACGAGGTCGTCGGAAAGTCAGTCCTGATCCTCGTTCCGGAAGACCGGCTTGATGAAGAGCCGGCACTTTTGGCTCGAGTCAGGGCTGGTCTTCGGGTCGAACCCTACGAAACAATGCGTCGGCACAAGAAGGGCCATCTGGTCGACGTGCTTCTGAGCGTTTCACCGATTTTTGACAGTGCCGGCCAGATTATCGGAGCCTCAAAGATCGCACATGATATTTCCGCCAAGAAGGAAGCAGAGCGCCTTCAGTCGGTGCTGATCAGTGAATTGCATCATCGCGTCAAGAATGTGTTTGCAACAGTCATCGCCATCGCACGACAGACCTTCGGCAAGGACAGTGGTGACCGGGACGCTGTCAGCGCATTCGAGGCACGCCTATCGGCCATGGCCCATGCGCACGATCTTCTCGCCCAAGGCGACTGGCAGCGCGCTGAACTTACCGCAGTGGTAGAGCAAGCTATCTCCCCTTATTCGTCGGAGAGCTTCGAAATCACCGGCGTGCCGGTGTTCTTGCCGCAGAGGGCCGTTGCATCGTTTTCCTTAGCCCTCCATGAGCTCAGCACGAATGCAGCCAAATATGGCGCGCTCTCAGTTCCCTCAGGCACAGTTTCGATCAGTTGGACGTACAATGACGAAACCGCAGCTCTGAGCCTCCGCTGGCAGGAGAGAGGCGGCCCGCCGGTCGTGCCACCGGCGCGAAAAGGATTTGGATCGCGGCTTATCGAACGACTGCTGGCGGCTGAGATGAACGGGCATTCAACGATCATCTATAACCCCGAAGGCGTCATCTGCGAGATCGAGGCACATATCACTCATCCAGTTTGATTGCGCTGCGAGGAACTATTATCACCGCTGCGACTTTTGTCGCGGGACAACATCGCCGGAACCTCTATGCAGGAAAAGGATCAGCACCGAACCAACGCCCGGAACGCGGGTAATCGTCTCGTCGCAGGGCATGCGAGCGAGGACCCATTCGCGGCTGCATTCAAGGCAACCCGCATGCCGATGATCGTTACCGATCCTCATCAGCCCGACAATCCGATCATCTTCTGCAACGAAGCTTTTCGAAAGCTGACCGGCTATAGCGATGATCAAATTATCGGCCGTAACTGCCGTTTTCTGCAGGGACCAGACACGGATCCAGATACCGTTTCGAAGGTCCGGGAGGCGGTCGCTACAGGTCGGGACGTTGCTGTCGATATACTCAACTATCGGAAAGACGGCAGCACATTCTGGAATGCGGTATTCATAAGCCCAGTGCGGGATGAGGCGGGCTCAATTGTCTACTTCTTTGCCTCACAGCTGGACTTCACCAATGTCAAAAGCCGCGAGGCCGATCTGGCGGCCGCGCGGCATGAGGCAGAAGCCGAGGTTGCCAAACACACAGCCAATCTTCGCTCAGCCCTTGAGGCCAGAATGTTACTTGTTCACGAAGTCGACCACCGGGTGAAAAACAACCTGCTGACGATGGCGTCAATCGTGAAGATGCACATCCGCGTGACCAGGGATGATGGCCGAAGGCAGACGCTGCTGTCCGTCCTCAATCGCATTGAGGCTCTCAGCACCGTCCAAAGAAAACTGTTCACGCTCGAGGACGTCTCGAAGTTCGACATGTCCGAATTTACGCGCGAGCTGGTGACAGACCTCGTCGATGCGACCGGTCGGAAAGATATACGGCTGTCGCTCGATCTTGCGCCGCTGCTGGTGCCGGCGGTCAAGGCGACGCCGCTTTCACTGATAGTGAACGAGCTCGTGGGCGACGCGGTTCGCCGAGGCCTGAGTGATGGAGGAGGCGACATCAACGTCGTCGTCCGGCGTCTGAACGGGCATTTACTGATGAGGATTGAGGACACGTCCGAGCCGGTAGACTTCGACGTCGAGAATGCCGAGCTTGGCCGGATGCTGCTGGAGGCGTCGGCCCACCAGCTCGGAGCCGAGATTGAGCGGAAACAGGAAGGGCGAAGAACGATCGTCGACGTGGTTTTGCTCGTTGGCGATCTTGAGGAGGATGCCCGTTGAAAGTTATGATTGTTGAAGATGAAATGCTGCTCGCCATGGAGCTGGAGAGCGAAGTTGAGATGGCGGGGCACCAGGTGACAGGGGTTGCGATGAGCAGCGCTCAGGCCCGTGAGCAGATGAGCACGTCGAAACCGGACTTTGCATTTGTTGACATCCATCTCATGGACGGGCCCACGGGCATAGAAGTTGGCCGTGAACTGGCTGCTGCCGGCATCCCCTATATTTTCGTCAGTGGAAACATCAAGAAGATTCCGAAGGATTTCGCCGGCGCGCTCGGTGCAATCGAAAAGCCGTACACGATGAACGGGATGAAGAACGCTCTCGCCTATGTGTCCGCAATCGTCAAAGGCGATGACAGCAACTCCCCGCCAGCTAGCTTGGTATTGGCGGAAGATGCGAATGCTGGAGCCGTGCCGGGTCTTCAGACTCGGCATAGTCTCTGATCGTCAGATGAAGGCCTGAAAAATTGGTAGAAGAATAGCAACAAGGAGCCGGTACGTGCTTGCTGCCGCAAGAGTGACGCCGACTGGTTTCGAGACGCCTTGGCTGCACGCAGGATTACGGCCTGCATTCCATCTCGGGCAAGCCGAAAGGTTGTCATACTGAACGATCGGGCGCTCTACAAAGAGCGCCACAAGATCGAAAACATGTTCGGCAGGCTCAAGGACTGGCGCAGAATTCACACCCGATACGATCGCTGCGCTCACACCTTCTTTTCAACCATATGCATCACAGCAGCCGTCATCTTCTGGCTTTGATTTAACGAGTCCTTCTCTATTCTGCGTGTCGAGGTCAAGCGCTTTCGAGCTTTCCGAGATTGCCGGTGGAAAAGTCTTTCGCAGGTCTCGCTTCTCTTCGGGATGAGCACATTGCTCTCCCAGGATGGGACCAGAAGGATAAGGCGGAACAATCCGAGCCACGTCCTGATCCTGTTATGCGATCGGTACTGGACTCATTGCGAACTCGTCTTATCCATCGTCCCGCGAAGGACATTTCACCGCCAGCAGGCGGAACTTGGTTACCCCTTTAAAGGAGAAGACTTTAGGTTGCCGTCGGATCCTTCGTCCAGCGGAACTCCGAGCCATCGCTCCACATCCGATGCATGATCACTGACAGTCTTCGCGCCAAGGCGACGACGGCTCTCTGCAAGCCTCGGCGTCGGGCGATATTCATCGCCCAGGCTTTCAGCCATGACCATTTCTGCACCCGTGTCAGCAGCGATTGTGCGGCTTCATAGAGCAGCGTTCTCATCATAGCGTCGCCGCAGACGACGTTTATCATCAGCACGAATCGCAGCACCTCCTACCCAAAGTCCTCGAAGATGGGCTCAAGCCGAATACCCCATCTGAGCCTGGGCCGTCATGACATGATGGTCTCCTCCAGATGTACAGATTTCCTATAAGCAATCTCGAGCATCGGGTTCTGTGATGCGCAGGATGCCGGAATAGCGAATTGCGATGAAGGCCATGAGGCTGGCGACCGCGAACGCGTTAAGGTTCAGCAGGGTCGAAAGGTCGACATCTTTCCATACATGCAGGCTCGGGCCGATGGCGTATCTTGAGAAAACGAAGGCCAGGAACACGAATGCCGCCAAGCCGCGTTGCCACCATGCCTCCTCAGCGCGGAAGGAGAGGGCGACCAGCATTATGCAAGGCGCCAGGAAAAACTCCGTGCCGGAACCGGTGCCGAACAGCTTGGTCGCGAACAGCGTGTCGAGCGTTCCGACCAGCGGCAGGGCGATGCGGGCGGCCGTCGGGGCGCGGCGGGCAATCAGGGGGACGGCGAGGAAAAGTGGCGCGGCAAGCAGGGTGCCGAGCGACGCCGTGACGCCATCGCCAACCAGATACCAGACATAGAGCGGATAGAGGGGTTTGTTGCCGCAGATCACCCAGGCGATCGTAACGCTCGCCTGAGTCAGCGGTTCGAGCGGGGGCCGTGTGAGGGTCATCACGTGCGCTGGTGAGTCGGAGTTGGGCTGAGGAGATAGTGGCCGACGCCCCAGACGTCGCCGTTGTCATGACCGAACAGGCCTGCGGTTGCGAGGAAGAATAGCCGCCAGCGGCGCTGCCACAACGAGGTATCCTTGCCATAGACCTGCCGGAAGATCGGCTGGATGCGATCGATATTACGATCGAAGGCGGCGAGCCAGTCGAGCGCCGTGCGGCGATAATGCGTGCCCGGCCAGCGCCATTCCTGCTCGACCCCAAAGAGATCGCCGAACCGGTGCGGCAGATCATGGGCCGGCATGATGCCGCCGGTGAAGAAATGGTGGGCGATCCAGTCCGTCGGATCGTCATGGTCGAAGCGGTAGGAGCGGTTCTTGTGGGTGAAGATGTGCAGGAAGAACTTGCCGTCCGGTTTTACCCAGCCGCGCACGCGCTCCAGTAATGTGCGCCAGTTCGACATATGCTCGAACATCTCCACCGAGACGACGCGGTCGAAACGCTCATCGGTCGAAAAATCATTCATGTCGGCGGTGATGACGATGAGATTGGTCAATCCACGCTTGTCCGCGAGATCAAGGATATAGGTGCGCTGTGATGCGGAATTCGACACCGAAGTGATGCGGGACCTGGGAAATTGCTGCGCGAGGTGAAGCGACAGCGAACCCCAGCCGCAGCCGAGGTCGAGAATGCTCATGCCATCCTCGATCGCCGCGTGCTTCACCGTCTCAGTGAGCGCATAGGTTTCGGCTTCCTCGATCCTCGTGTCGGGTGTGGGATAGAGACAGCAGGAATATTTCCGCTGCGGGCCGAGTGCCAGCGCGAAAAACTCTGCCGGTACCTCATAGTGCTGGCGATTGGCTTCGTGCGTATGGGTGGCAACCGGGAAATGCGCCATCGTTTCCGCAAAAGCCTGCTCTTCGGCAATTGAAACCGCTGCAAGCTTTCGCTTGGTGCGGCCGCAGAGAAAATCGATGCCCGCGAGCGTCATGCCGTCGGTCAAAGGCGTGCGCTCAGCGGTATTGATGGCCAAAGCCAGCATGTTCATGGCAGTTCTCCGTTTCGACGGGGTCCGGGAAGGAAGGCATTGACGCGTTTCTGGAGGGCGCGAAATTTGTCGCCGCGCGAGTGCAGCATGTGTTCTTCAAGCGGCGGGATGCCGGAGACATGCACCAGCAGCCAGTACATCAGCGCCGGGGCCAGCAATGATGCCCATGTCCATGCGGATGCCGAAAGCGCGAAGATCGGCCACGCGCACCAGAAAAGCCATTCGAAGAAATAGTTGGGGTGGCGGGAATATCGCCAGAGGCCAATCTCGCACACTTCAGTCTTTGCCTCGGACGTGCGGCGGAAGCGGGCAAGCTGCCGGTCGGAGATTGCTTCTCCGGTCAGTGCGAGGATTGCGACGAGGATGGCGAACCCATCCAGCACGCGCGGGAAGGGTGTGTCATTGGTGGCTGCCAGATGAACGGCCAGCACCAGGATGAAGGCAGCCAGCGCCTGGATTTGCAGAAAGAGGAACAGCCGCGACGCGGCACTATCGCCCCATTCCTCGATCAGCTTGAGATAACGCGGATCTTCACCGCCGCCATGGGTGCGGAAGCCGATGTGGCTGGCAAGCCTTGCCGCCCAGATGGCGATCAGGATCAGGACCGTCATCCGCCTTTCGAACTCACCATCGGCGAAGAGCGCCGCCACGATGCCGCCAAGTCCGACAGCGAGCGACCAGATCGTGTCGATCCAGCCGCTCAGGCCGGTGACGCGCTGCACGCCCCAGGCGCCAGCCATCGCCAGCGACAGCCAGATTGCGATGAAGATCAAAACCTCCATGTCCATCCTTCCACGATCAGTAAAATGCACTCTCCCTCATCAACTACGGGGCCGGCGCCCGATCAGTTTCGTCCGAAAGAAAAAAATCTGAAAAATTTGTGTCGCTCGCGAAACTAAGCAGAACGACGTCTCGTAAGTGCTGGGTGCAGCGAAACAAGACGACAGAGAACACTGCGTGAACGAGAGGAATTGATGACATTCAATCAGAGGGTTTCGGGCGAAAAGCGCCTGAATGTTGCAGTCGTGGGCAGCGGAATTTCAGGGCTGTCAGCCGCCTGGCTGTTATCGCAGTGCCACGCCGTCACGGTGTTCGAGGCCGCTGATTGGATCGGCGGACATAGTAACACGGTGGAATTCGAAAGTGCAGCCGGCCCGGTCGCGGTCGATACCGGTTTCATTGTCTATAACGAGGCGACCTATCCTAACCTAACGGCGCTGTTCAGGGCGCTGGAGGTGCCGACAGCCGCTTCCAACATGTCGTTTGCAGTCTCGATGAACGACGGGGCCTTCGAATATTCCGGGGGCACGGGGCTCGGCCTTCTGGCGCAACCGACCAATGCGTTCAGCCCGCGCTTCTGGTCGATGATACGCGATTTGCTACGATTCTATCGCAATGCGCCGCGCGATCTGGCGATGATGGGCGGCATTTCGCTCGATGACTACCTGACGCACAACGGCTATGGCCGCGCCTTCCGCCACGATCATCTTTATCCGATGGCGGCGGCAATCTGGTCGACTCCGACCATGGAGGTTGGCGCCTATCCGGCTGCCAATTTCGTGAAATTCTGCTGCAATCATGGACTCCTTGAACTTTGGGATCGGCCGATCTGGCGCACGGTCAAGGGCGGTAGCCGCGAATATGTGGCGCGACTGACCCGCCGATTTTCCGACAGGATCAGGCTGTCGACGTCGATTACGGCGATCCGCCGCAACGCCGGGCAGGTGGACATCCGCGATGCGCACGGCAACAGCCATGTTTTCGACGACGTGGTGATCGCTACCCATGCGGATCAGGCGCTGCGCATGCTGTTGGATGCCAGCGAGGATGAACGGCGCATTCTCGGCGCCTTTCGGTATTCCAGCAACGAGGCGGTACTGCATGGCGACGCGAGCCTGATGCCGAAGCGGCGGGCCGCATGGTCGAGCTGGAATTATGTCGCCGATACCGGAGACGGACCGACGCAACCGTCGATCACCTACTGGATGAACCGGTTGCAGCCGCTCGGCCATGCGCCGCCGACATTCGTCACGCTCAACCCCCGTCGCGAACCGCGCGAGGAGACGGTCATTCGCCGGGAGGTCTGCGAACATCCCGTGTTCGATCTCGGGACCGATCGGGCGCAGCATGAGGTCTGGTCGCTGCAGGGCGTGCGCAACACTTGGTTTTGCGGCGCGCATTTCGGCTCCGGCTTCCATGAGGACGGGATTCAGGCCGGGCTTGCGGTGGCCGAAGATTTGGGCGGCGTTAGGCGCCCCTGGCAGGTGGCGCAGGAAAGTGGGCGCATCGTTCGCAAGCCTCCGATCCGGCCGAGTGATCTGCCGATAGACCTGGAGGCGCTGACATGACTCTATCGCTCCATTCGGCCCTGTTTCTCGGACATGTGACACATGCGCGGCTGAAGCCGAAGGAACACCGGCTGTCTTACAGGATCTATTCGCTGCTGCTCGATCTCGACGAGTTGGATGCGCTTGACAAACGGTTGCGGCTGTTTTCGGTGGATGGCTTCAACCTGTTTTCGTTTCGCCGAAGGGATCGCGGCGACCGTTCGGGCTCTGACCTGAAGGGCCAGGTAGAGCGTTCGATGCAATCGGCCGGTATCGAACCGGATGGCGGGCCGATCCGGCTACTGACAATGCCGAGGCTGCTTGGCTGGGTCTTCAATCCGCTGAGCGTGTTCTTCTGCCACGGTCGCGACGGCGCGTTGCGGGCAATCCTCTGGGAAGTGGACAACACCTTTGGCGAGCGCCACGGCTATATGATCCCGGTCGTAGGCCAGGGCGAGGAGATCTTCCAGTGCTGCGACAAGGCGTTTTACGTCTCCCCTTTCATGGACATGGATCTCCGCTATAAATTTCGGGTCGAGGCGCCGGGCAAATACCTTTCCATCCGTATCGACACCTTTGACGCCGACGGGCTGGTGCTGACGGCCCGGCATCTGGCAAAGCGCCGCGAACTGACGGATATGGCCCTGCTCAAGGCATTTCTCGCTATCCCGCTCCTGACGCTAAGGGTGGTCGGTGGCATTCATTGGGAGGCGTTGAAGATCTGGACGAAGGGCGTGCGTCTGCGGGCGCGCCCGCACCTGCCCGAAGAAGCGGTTTCCTTCATTCGCCCGCCCTTAGGCGAAAGCGTGCATTCCGTCCGGAGGATTGAGACCAATGAGCCAGTTTGACGATTCCTCGCGCTTCCCTTTGTGCATGGATATCGAGGCCGGCAGGCTGGGCTTTGGTGGCCGACTGATGAAGCGCCTTATAGCGGGTCTCCGCCATGGCCGCCTGCGGGTCGTATTGCCATCCGGCGCAGCTGTGGAAGCGGTCGGGTCGGAGCCAGGCATGGATGCGGCTATCGTGATGCGCCGCTGGCGCATGCTGCATCGCCTCCTCACCGCCGGCGATATCGGTTTTGCTCAGGGCTTTTTGGAGGAAGACTGGACAACGCCGGATTTGACCGCGGTCATCCGGCTAGCCGCCCAAAATGCCGACGTGCTGGCGCCGGCAATCGATGGCAACGTCCTCATGCGTTCGATGAACCGGGTAGGCCATCTGCTGAACGCAAACTCAAAACGCGGTAGCCGCCGCAACATCGAAGCGCATTACGATCTCGGTAATGACTTCTATAAGGAATGGCTTGATCCATCGATGCTCTATTCGTCGGCGATTTTCGATGAGACGACGCCGAGCCTCGAAGCGGCCCAACAGAAGCGGCTCCGCCTTATTCGCGAAAAACTGGTGCTTCAAGGCGGCGAAAGGATTTTGGAAATCGGTTGCGGCTGGGGTGCGTTGGCGATCGATCTCGCGACAAAGGCCGATGTTCAGGTGACCGGCATTACGCTGTCACCTGCGCAACTGGTCTGGGCGCGCCATGCGACGGCAGAGGCAGGCAAGGCGAGTAAAGTCAATCTGCATCTCCAAGACTATCGCAATGTCACCGGTCGTTTCGATCGCATTGTGTCGGTCGAGATGTTCGAGGCTGTAGGCGAGGCATACTGGCCAAACTACTTCGACACGCTGAAGCGCTGCCTGAAACCCGACGGCCGTGCGGTCCTGCAGATCATTTCTGTCGAGGAAAATCGCTATGAGGCGTATCGCGGCAGCATCGACTTCATTCAGAAGTATGTTTTTCCCGGCGGCTTCCTCCCATCTGACCGCGCGCTTGAGGCCGCGGTTGCCACCGCCGGTTTGAAGCTGGTGGAAGTCGAGCATTTCGGAAAGTCCTACGCCAGAACGCTGCGGGAGTGGCGGACGCGGTTTCATGCGCATTGGCCGTCGATTGCCGCGCTTGGCTTCGACGAGCGCTTCAAACGCCTCTGGCACTATTACCTCTGCTACTGCGAAGCCGGCTTCGAAGAAGGAAGCATCGATGTCGGCCTTTACACGATCGAACATGCGTAACCACCTGCGAACGGGAATCCGAGCATGATGAAGACGATGGTAGCCGCTGCCCTGTCGACGCTCTCCGCTTTCACCTTTGCCGATGCCGCCGATATCGGCGGCCAGTGGGCGCGCGGAGATGGCAACGCCAGGGTGAAGATCGCGCCATGCGGATCGGATATCTGCGTGGTCAACACGTGGATCAAGCCGGGCACACCTAGGGAAAAGAAGGGCGACAAGCTCGTCATGAGCATAAAGCCGAGCGCTGGCGGCGTCTATTCCGGTACGGCCTTCGATCCGCAGCGTGACATGACCTATGAGCTTACAGTGACGGTGCAGGGAGACAAGATGATCACCAAAGGGTGCATCGTGGCCGGCCTTTTGTGCAAAGGGATCGATTGGATAAGGCTCAAGTGAGCGAGGAGAATTGCGAAATGAAGAACGTCGGCATGAAGTGTGTTCTTGCGGGCTATATCGCGACGCTGGTCGTCTTCGTGGCAATCGACTTCGTCTGGTTGAGCGTGATGGCAAGCAAACTTTATCAGCCGATCATGGGCGATATGCTGATCGCCGATTTCAGGCTTGTGCCTGCCGTTGCCTTCTATCTGATCTACATAGGGGGCCTGACGTTCCTGGCCGTAAGGCCGGGGTTGGAAAAGGGCTCGCCCTGGCAGGCTGCACTCTCTGGAGCAGTCGTCGGCTTTACGGCCTATGGGACCTACGACCTGACCAATCAGGCCACCCTAAAAAACTGGTCCACACAACTCACCCTTGCCGATCTTGCCTGGGGAACGATCCTGTCCGGGACGGCTGCCACATTCGGCTGCTGGATTGCATTGCGCGCCTTTGGGTCGAAACATCCCGACTCGGCAATATCCAGATGACGTCAAGCAGTGGAATGGCGTCATTCAGGGTCATCGCGAAACAGGCCGGTGCCCACAAGCCATTCAGCCAGATCTTCCATCATGCCTCGAAAAGCCACGGCATCAGCATGGAGGATCCGGTGCAAATCTGCGCCAGCCCGCATCTTGATCTTGCCGCAGCGCGTGAGCTTGGCTCTCGTACTGTCTGGATCGATCGTGGCACGGGCCGCAAACCACTGGCTGACTACCACACGAATGAAATCGTCCCGGCGCTCAACAAGAAACCTGCCATCCTTGCCGCAGTAGGCTGGATGGAGCGATAAGGAGACCAAATCTCGCATGACTGATCGTTTCGAAGACAAGATTCTGCATTTCGGCACAATCTCGCAGTCCATTCAGACGCTCATCGCGGACTAAGCAGCCAGTAGGATGACCTTCGCCCGTGTCGGCGGCGAGGAATTCACGATCTTGTTCAGGGCGGCGGAGCGTATCTTCGCTGACGAGACGACATTGCCAACGCTCGCACCGGGATCCGGATCGGCAAAGACGGCTTGGCTATGGGCCTATGCCAGGGATGACAGACCTTTCGGCGGCAGTGGCGCGCCCATGGTCGCCTATCGCTTCGAAGATAGTCGCGCTGGCGATCGTGTCGCCCGGCATCTGAGCGGCTATCGTGGTATTCTTCAAGTTGACGGGTATGGTGCCTACAACAAGCTTGCCCGATCTGACGGCGGCAATGACGGCATGATACTCGCCGGCTGCTGGTCGCACACCAGACGCAAGTTCTACGAGCTCCACACTTCGGACCGCTCCAAGATCGCCACCGAGACGGTGGAGTTGATGGCAAAGCTCTGGCAGGTCGAAGAAACGGCCCGCGGCCAAAGCCCTGACGCGCGTGTCGTAGCCCGTCAGCAGACATCGGCTGCCATCGTCAATGAGCTCTTTGACTTTTGGCAGAAGACTCTGCCGCGGATCTCCGGCAAGTCGAAGCTCAGAAGCTTTGGTTCGGAACACTCTGCATTGTCATAGGCAACATCGGGCATGGGCAAAGTGGTCTCGTTACTCAACCGGACGGGGATATTTCACCGCCTGGCTTGCAGTGGGATCTTCGCCGGTGACAAACGGATGGTGTGGTGTTAGGCCGCTACCATCAAGATGCAGAACTTTGTCAGCGGCGGCGATTGTCTCAACCCGATGAGCCACTATGACCCGAGTGATACCGAGCGCGCGAATTGATTTGTTCACACGCTCCTCGTTCACGACGTCCATATGTGAGGTTCCCTCATCCAGGAACAACATGCGCGGCCTTCGGTACAGCGCCCGAGCCAGTAATACGCGCTGTTTCTGGCCGCCCGACAGGCTCGACCCCATGTCTCCCACCAGTGTTTCGTAACGCATAGGCATTTGCAGGACTTCTTCATGTATGGCGGCCGACTTAGCAGCTTCGACGACGGCCGCGGGGTCCGGATGTTCATCAAACATCGCAATATTGTCCGCTATCGAACCCGTGAACAGATTATCGTCTTGCAAGACAGCCGCGATCTGATCATGGAAGCTTTTATGCCCGAACTGGCGTAGTGGAATGCCGTCCACCAAGACTTCGCCCGTGTGGGGCTCAAGTAGCCCGACGAGGATTTTCAGGAGGGTCGACTTCCCGGCCCCGGAGGGGCCTGTGATTGCAACGTGCTCTCCCGGCCGCACAATCAGATCCACGTTGTTCAAGACGAGAGGGTCTGTGGGCGAATAGCGATAGGAAACATTCTGGATTTCGATCTGACCCTTGAGTCCTGTATTGAAATTGGCACTGGAGCCGAAGCTCCTGTCGTCATCCTCGAGCGCGATGTCAGACAATCGCTCGAGATGCAGCCGCAGCATCAGGAATGCCATCCCCTGGTCGACCAGATTGCCGGTTTTTTCGAGAAACTGGGCCTTGTACGCAAGATAGGCAAATACCATTCCGACACTGAAACCACCGTTCATCACCAAACTAATCGCCAACCAGATTGTGACAATATTCTCGAGCCCGAAGATCAATGCGTTGGATGCACCCTGCCAGATACCGATGCGCGAAAACCGGATATTTGCGTTCACCGCATCCGTCAGAAGGGACTGCCACATGCTGTGCCGTATGGTCTCGCGATTGTAGAGACGAAATGTCTGGATGCCTCTAATAGTCTCAATCAGAGCGGTTTGCTCCTTGCCCTGAGCGATAATGCTTCCCTCCTGTGCACGGCGTTCCAGCGAGAAGGTCACGAAGCGGACGAAAAAGTAGAGAAAGAAGGCCGTGAGAGCAACAAAAGCGAGCTTCCCGCTGTAGAAGAACATGATCGCCAGTGTCGTCACCGCAAGAGCTCCATCGACGAGCGTGGCGGCGATCCCCTCGGTCAAAAGGCGTTGTATGGGCGAGACCGATTGGAACCGAGACAAAATGTCTCCGACTTCGCGCTTCTGGAACCACTCGAGGGGTAACCGGAAGAGCTTTCTGGCCACATTGGACGCGATACCGAAACCAAGAGCCGAGCCAGCGGCCAGGATTACGAATGAACGGAGGAAAGAGGCACAAGCATTAAAAATGGTGAAGAGACCGAAACCCAGCGCCAAAACCACAAGAAGATCATTGTCGAGCGCGGGTAGAGCGCTGTCGATGCCGATCTGGAGATAATAAGGTAGTGCCAGAACATAGACTTGCAGAGCGACGCTGAGCACAACGATCTGCGCAAACGAGCTCCCAAGTCCGTGTATCTGGCTCCAAAGCTGCGACCAACGCAGGACCGTCCGCTCCCTTTTGCGCTCGAAAGTCTGGTTGGGCCGAAGTTCAAGCGCAACGCCGGTGAAATGATCAGAGAGTGCCGGCAGGCTCACCCACTCGCTTCGGCCTGCTGGATCATGGATCAGGGCCTTGCCGTTTGCTACCCGCTCTACGACGACGTAGTGGTTAAAGTCCCAATGAAGGATAGCGGGAAGAGCGAGGCCAGCTAATTGTTCCAACGGCAGTTTGACTGCGCGGGCAGTAAGCCCGATTTGATCTGAAACCTTCATCAGTCCGCTGAGAGGCGCACCCCGGATCGACGGGGTAAACCTTCTGCGCATCGTGGCAAGATCAACATCAAGGCCGTGAAATCCTGCGATCATTGTTAGGCAGGCCAGACCACATTCGCTGAGCTCGTTTTGCCGCACCAAACGTATGCGGGAGGGCGAAAAAATGCCCGTATTGAGAGATGTCGCCATCAGCTATCTCCGCCGCAGGGCGAACAAGGGCTCGAAAAGCCATTCGAGAAGCGATTGGCGCGCAGTGGCTATGCGGGCCGAAAGCGTCATTCCAGGGAAAAAAGGCTGGTTCTTCCCAAATGCATCTATTTGCTGACGTTCAAGGTCCACGATCACGAGGTAGTTGAGCCGCTCACCGTTGCCTTCGATCCTCCTGACTGGGCTTTTGGAGAGGCTTCTCACCCTGCCGGAAATGGTGCCGAAGCTTTCGTAGGGAAAGGCATCAATGGCGAGGCGAACTTTCTGTCCCACCTCGATAAAACCCACCGCACTATTTGGCACGTCGAGCTGTGCATGGAGTGTCGCATCTTCAGGTACGATGCTCATGAGGACCTTCTGAGTGTTAAGCGGCTCGCCGACCCTGGCTGTCAAAGCTGATACCGTTCCGGAAACCGGGGACCTGATGATGTAGGCACGCGATTGCTCGTTCGTCGCAATATTGCGGTTGATATCCTCTCGTTGCGACTGAAGTGCAGCCTTTCTTTCACTGGCCTTGGCCTTCACCTGCTCCAGCATCTGATGCGCGTCCGACAAGTCAGAGCGGCGCTGTGTCAGAGTACTCTCCAGCCCGGCCAGTTGCTGCTGCCGCTCCGTCAGAGCGTCTTCGCGAAGAATCACTTCGCGGCGCGGGATGACCCCTTTCTCCGCAAGGGACCTGATGCGACCTAGGTCGTCTTCACCTGACCTAATCAGCTCCGCTTGCAGTCCGATCTGATTCAGCAATTTTCCTATCTGAATCCCGAGCCCTTCGATCTGAGCCGCGAATTGAGCCGTTTGGGCAGTCTCATCATTCTCTACCTGAGTGATCTGCTCATTGAGGCTTGACCTTTGTCGTTCCAGCATCTCGGCGATTTTCTCCGACGCTGATTCACCGCTTACGAGGAAGTCCTCGGATCTAACCGCAACCAACTCCTGCCCGGCCTTGACTGCTTCACCGTCGCTGACCATGAGTTCCATGATTACACCCGCGCGCGGGGGCACGATCGCAGCCACGCCGTTGTCTGGCGATATCACACCGGTGGCGGTGACGATTCGGGAATAGCTTGCAAGGGAAACAAACATCAACGCAAGGAAAAGAGCGCCGGCCATGAGATAGCCGGCCAAGTGCCAGCCGATGGGTACAGCCATGGAGACCGAACCAGTCAGTCGCTGGGAATGGCGTTCAGTTGCCTCTGGTCGGAACAGGCTCATCGGCGCAGATTTTTGAGAGAAGGCTCTTCGCCGGCCGGCGAAGAGCCTTAACTGGCTGCTAGGCGAAGGCTCGGGAAAGCCGATATAGGCCATAGCCTCCTGCGGCCACGGCCCCAACCGCAAGAGCACCGACGCCGAATGCCGAGAGGCCGACACCCGCGCCGATGGCCGCAGCATATCCCAATGCTCCGCCGCCCGCTAAGGCAGCAGCGCCGTCTATAACATTGCGAGCCGACCCGGTGACGGATCGACCGCCAGATACCTGTTGGATTTCTGTCGTTGAAAGTTCTTTGATACCCTGCACTTAACTCACCATTTGCTGTTTCGGGAAGGTAGTCAGAGCACTAGCGTGCGGGAATAAACTAGGTCAGACTCAGGGTTGCGTCAACCACTAGCTCCGGATACTCATCGACGGGTGCTGGCAGCGGCAAGTCACGAACGGGCGGCACTGGCGAGAAGCTTGCGCGAATTGTTAGGGCATGCTCAAGCGCAATGAAGACTGCCGCAAGCATCCAAAAGTCGCCCCCTCCATGGACGAGAATAAGGTCTCATCGCTCAATAGAGCCGATGAGGCTCGCGATTAGGCTTGACGGCTTCGATCTAGCTCGCAACGTGGCCGAATGTTGGCCACATATCTGCGTCATAGTCGCGTCAGGTGCGGCCAAGCCGAGGCCTGGGGACATCCATGAGAACGCCACATTAGAGAACGATGCGTATCGACAACGCCGTGGCGGCAGACAGCCGGTGCTTGCGATGTCGCAGATCCTAGGTGCATTCTTGCGCGGACATGCTACTGTGCCGCGATGCTCAGGGGGTGGAATGTCGGTCATTCGGCGAAACAACGTTGTGGTCTCTGGACGTGGAGAAAAGGCAATCGTCTTTTCACACGGTTTCGGGTGCGACCAGAATATGTGGCGGTTCGTTGCTCCGGAGTTCGAAAACCGTTTTGAGACCGTACTGTTTGACCACGTCGGTGCTGGTAAATCCGATCTTGGCGCATATGATCCTGAAAAGTACGGCGACCTTCACGGCTATGCCGAAGACCTCGTGGAAATCGGCCGGGCGCTTGGTCTGAAACAGTCCGTATTCGTGGGCCACTCGGTGAGCGCAATGATCGGCGCTCTGGCATCCCTTAAAGCTCCTGACATGTTCGAGGCGCTTGTGATGGTCGGCCCGTCGCCCCGCTATATCGACGACATTGGCTATCAAGGGGGCTTCAGTCCGGCAGACATTGAGGAGTTGCTCGCTTCGCTCGCGGACAATCACATGGGTTGGTCGATGGCGATGGCTCCAGCGATCATGGGCAACTCCGACCGTCCGGAACTCGGGCAGGAACTTGCCGACAGCTTCTGCAGGACCGATCCCGCGATCGCGAAGGCATTCGCACGGGTGACCTTCACGTCCGACAATCGCGTTGACCTGCCGCGGGTGACGGCGAGAACGCTCATACTCCAGTGCAAGGATGATATCATCGCATCGGAAGCAATCGGCGAGTATGTGCGCGACCATATCCCGGGAAGCAGGCTGGTCGTCCTTGACGCGACTGGTCACTGCCCAAATCTCTCGGCTCCTCGCGAGGTCGTCGCTGCCATCCAGGATTTCGTCTAGGCAACCGATGGACCACGATATCGATTTCCGCGATCTGTTCGACAACGCACCGTGTGGATACCTAGTTCTGAATGACAAGGGCCGCATCGTGCTCGTAAACGAGACGCTCCGAATATGGCTCGATCTGGTGGACGACGAGCTTTCAGGCAAACGCCTGCTCGATCTCTTGCCCGTGGCGGGCCGTGTATTCTACGAAACTCATTTCGCACCCCTCTTGCGCATGCAGGGTTTTTTCCATGAGGTTGCGCTAGATGTCGTCCGGAGAGACGGTACGAGGCTGCCTGTCCTTGCCAATGCGACCCAGCGCGTCAATGCGGATGGCGAAGTCAAGGAAACCAGGATCGCTCTCTTCCAGGCGACGAGCCGCCGCAAATATGAGCGGGAACTGTTCGAAGCGAACGAGGCCGGTGACCAGGCACGGAAGGAAATTGAGACCCTCAATAAGGCCCTAACCGAAACAGGCCGCCTGCGCGACGAATTCATCGCCATCCTCGGTCATGATCTTCGGAACCCGGTCGCTGCAATCGGAGGCGGCATGCGCATCCTGTCAAAAGAAGACCTCAGTTCAAGAGGTCAGCAGGTCGTTCGACTGATCGATGGCAGCGTTGCCCGCATGGCCAGACTGATCGATGACGTGCTCGACCTGACCCGTGGTCGAATGGGCGGCGGTCTTACGATCTCCGGCAAGGTCGAAGAGGACCTTTCCCTTCACCTCAAGCAAGTCGTGGCGGAGCTTTCTACTGGGAGCGGCAGACGCATCGACGTCGAAATTGACCTGCCTGAACCAGTACTCGTGGATGCCGGACGCATTGGCCAACTCGTCTCCAACCTTCTCGGAAACGCACTGTCCCATGGCGCGGAAGACAAACCCGTCGGACTGTCGGCACGAGTGGTTGAAAACAACCTGGTCATTTCTGTTTCCAACGGCGGCGACCCAATCCCGCCCGAGACGATAGCCCGTCTGTTTCAACCTTTTTTTCGGGGAGGTGACGCTGCGGGACGTCATGAGCAAGGCCTCGGGCTCGGCCTTCATATCGCCTCCGAGATCGCAAAGGCACATGGCGGAACGCTCTCGGTGTCGTCGTCCATCGAGAAAACAACATTCGAGTTTCGAATGCCGGCCGATACGGAAATCTGAAGGTGCGCGGTGACCAGGGTAACCGACTTCATTCCGAACTCGTCGAGGCCGCTAACACCCTCCCGTCGCTGGCTGCACGGTCATGACCGTCGGAAAGGCGACGGTGCAGTCGCCTGGCTACAATGCGCTCAGATTCGCGAGCTCGCGAAACAGATCGGCATCAAAAGCGCCAGCTTGCACTAATATTTCTCGACCAAGGGCGACCTCGGCGCCGCTCAGCCCGTCGTTAGACCGAGAGGGGGCAGCCAATCTGGCGGAACTCCTGGCGACGTCGGAAGATGCGACCTGGTGCTTGGACGAATATACGAAGATCTTCCGCTCGGCTCTGGCCAACGACAATCGCATGTGCCTGTGCGGCATCATGAGTGCTGAACTTGACGACCTTCTTGCGGAGGTAAACTGGTGAACCGGGACTGCGGGACCTTGGCAGGGGCGGCGTCCGGATTTTTAGCGTTGATATGAATGTTGGGCGCGTAAACGTTTTGCGGCCGTGTCTCGAAGTAGGATCGTCTAAGAAGACTGCATTGCCGGTTGGTTAGGATCTGCCAAAAGTTGAATATAACGTGTCGCGGGTTCAGTTCCCACCCTGTCTGCGACAGTTTCATCGCTGCGCATATCAGGAGCCCTGCGCGCAACCGCATCGACACTCCGGCGAGAGCCAGTCGAGCAGAGTGGGGTGCCCTCGGTCGCCTGGCCCTTTGGCGCACTTTTAGATAATTCCGCCAGCGCGTGCCAATTCTACTGCATCCGGCCCAGCCGGGAAACGGAGCTGGCCAGAACTGTCGTTGACCGCGGCCCAGATCGCTTCGGCAACGTCTGTTTCCTTCGTTGTCAGAGCCGGCTTCGCGAATGCCGAAAAGATCGGAGCGGCAAAGTCGGCATAGGCTGGAGGGATCAGGTCCTCGATGCGCACGGAGGAATTCTCGGCGAAACGTGTCGTTGGCGCGTATCCTGGCTCGACGAGCTTCGTCCGGATTTCAAAATACCCGAGTTCGTGGGCCAGCGAACCGGTGAAGCCCTCGATAGCCTGTTTGCTAGCCTTGTAAGCCGCTGCCAGAGGCATGTCCGCCAGCGTGACGCTGGATGTCACGTTTATAATCGCCCCGGACCGACGTTCGCGCATTTGCGGAATGACAGCCTGCGTCATGGCCATCAGGCCGAAGGTGTTGGTGTCGAAGATCCTTCGGACATGCGACATGGTTGTTGCTTCGAACGCGCCGACGACGCCGATGCCGGCATTGTTGACGAGAACGTCAATAGGTCCGGCGGCGGCAATGGCAGCTGCGATGCTTTCTCCGCTTGTGACATCCAGCTGCAGGATGCGAAGCTTTGACGAGCGCGGCAGGATGTTTTCGCGCGGTGTGCGCATCGTGGCAATGACATTCCAGCCATTTGCGAGGAAGTGGCGGGCCGTTTCCAGGCCGTAGCCAGACGAGCAGCCGGTGATCAAGATGGTTTGCATGAGAACCTCCATTGTTTCGGATGGCTCCTTCTATGCAGTTGTCGTTAGACGATCCATAATCCATCGTCCAGATTACGTTCTTAATCGTCTAAACTGAAGCGTGTTTGGATCTGGATGACAACAACCACACATACGGCCACGCCCTATGCCAGCCTCGCCATCTTTGCGAATTCGCTTGGCGGGCAACCGACTCTTTGGCTGAAGGCTGTACTGAAGGCGCTGGCAGATCGGTAACCGACCTTTTCGGCGATCTCCTCGAGCGAGCCTCGGCTATGGCGCAATGTGTCCTTCGCGATCGCCATTCGCCATCGAAGGAGGTATTCGACAGGGGCAAGGCCGACAGCTGCTGAAAACTTTTTCGCAAAGGCGGAGCGCGACATTCCGGCGCGCTGTGCAAGCTCGGCAACCGTCCAGCCACGGCGCACATCCGAGTGAATGTCGCTGATTGCCCGAGCAAGTTGGGGATCGGAAAGCCCGCGTAGCATTCCGGGGTTTGGAAGCCTCGGTGCTTCTCGTCGCAATGTCTCGATCAGAAGGACTTCCAGCAGTCGTGATAAAATGAGGTCGCTCCCGGCCCGCGAGCTGGTTGCTTCATCGCGAATATAGGAGATCAAGTTGCCGAGTTTCGCTCCAATACCCTCATCCGCACTGACCCGGACAAGTGTGGGCAGAAGCTCAGACAAGAGTTCACCATTTGTCGGATCGCATAGGATGCAGCCGCCAATGATGCGCGTGGGATTTCCTGACTCGACGCGGCCGACCAGAATTTCTCCATTGACTGAGTTGCGCGCTTTGAATTCCTCATCTGACAGAACGATCTCTTGGCCAGTGTGGCTGAAAAATGTGTCGGCAACCGGATTTCCGGATAGAATAAAGTCACCGGTTTGCAGCTGCGTCGTCTCGCTTTTGTCGGCACGAAACAGCGTGGAACCTTCGATGACGAAATACAGCATCGGACCAGGCTGAGACGGAACTTGCACTCCCCAATCTCCATAGGCGGCCATGCTCCCCATGAGGATTGTCTTCGGCCTAAGGAGTTGAACGACGTCGGTCAAGGCATCCACGCTGCACGATCCATAAAATTGCCTGCCGATTTCATTATTAAACCACCTTATCGCATCATCTAGCGTGGCTGGAGCATCGTCGCAACAAGGGCGAGAACAAGATCAGGTCGAAATCGGACGCGGCCTTTATCAAGCAAAGAGCATACGTTGTGACATAACGTCTTTCGGGTAGGGGATCTGCTTAGAATTCCTGCCAGTCGTCTTTTACAGGATTTGACCCGAACGAGTTCGCAACCCGTTTCATCATCGTCCGCACCGTCGATTGCTGAGGCTTTGTTTCATGCGGATATGCCGGACGCGCGGTGGAGCTAGACGTTTCGGATTTAAAGCGTGACACGAGATCCCTCAGATTGCCTGCCTCGTTCGCTAGCGTAGCACTGGCGGCATTCGCTTCCTCGACCATAGCCGCATTTTGCTGGGTGACCTGGTCCATCTGGTTAACAGCGGTGTTTACCTCCGAGAGACCGACGGACTGCTCCCGCGCAGACGTCGCTATCGAATCCATATGCTGGTTGATCGTGACGATGTATGCTTCGATAGCCTTGAGCGCCTCACCAGTCTGACTGACCAGTGTTACGCCGTTTTCCACCTCTGCGCTGGAATTACGAATGAGTTCCTTGATTTCCTTTGCAGCTTTTGCTGAGCGCTGCGCCAGTTCGCGGACTTCCTGCGCCACGACGGCAAAGCCCTTTCCGGCTTCTCCGGCGCGCGCCGCTTCGACACCTGCGTTGAGCGCCAGCAGGTTCGTCTGAAAGGCGATGTCATCGATCACGGCGATGATATTGGAGATCTGGCCCGACGACTGTTCGATCTTGCCCATGGCATCTACGGCAGACGCAACAACCACGCCCGATTGGCGGGCACTCTCGTTCGCTTGAATGGCGACGCTTCGTGCTTCGTCGGCGCGCTTGGTGGAGTTCGCGACATTGGTGGTGATCTGATCGAGAGCAGCGGCGGTTTCCTCCAGCGACGCGGCCTGCTGCTCGGTGCGTCTTGAAAGGTCGTCGGCGCTCGCGCTAATTTCTCGCGAGCCACTGTCGATCGCGGTGGTCGATCTCGCCACCGCGCTGAGTGTTTCGCGAAGCTGGTCCACAGCCTGGTTGAAGTCGGATCGAAGGGCTTCAAAATCGGCTGGAAGAGGATTTGCGATCTGATACGTCAGGTCCCCAAGCGAGAGCTGCCGAAGACCGTCAGCGAGTGACCTTGTCGCTTGAGCCATGTCTGCGGCTCGCTTGCGATCAACTTCGGCCGTTTTCTCGCGCTCCTCCTGCGTTTGTCGACGAATTGCGGTTGCCTCGCCTTCAAGGTTGCGGGCTCTTTCAGCGTTTTCCTTGAACACCTGCACGGCAGACGCCATTGCCCCGATCTCGTCTGGCCGGTCCTTCCCCTCGATGGTCACATCGAGATCATTTTCTGCAAGGCGGGACATCGTACCGGTCAAATTGCCAATGACCTTGGAGAAAGAGCGAGCGAACAGGAGGAAGCCGACCAGTGACAGAAGCGACACCACAACGCTCCCCGCCACTGTCGCCCAGAGGGAACTGGAGCTCGCAGCGAGGATTTCTGTCGCGTCAGCGCCGATTTCGAACACACCTAGCGGTTCGCCTGAGAAATTGGTGAACGGCACGGCCTGGACGAGGATCTCCCGACCGCCGACGGAAATTTCCGCATATACTGGCTTGCCTGCGAAGGCAGACTGAACCTGTTCGCCGGTCAGCATCGACTTGCCATCAAGGGTCGAGGCCTGAAGCTGAAGCTTGCCATCTGCGACGACGTTGACCGCGATTTCACCGCTGATGCGATCGGCAATCGGGCCGAAATACGGATTTGACAGCTCCGTGCCGACGTCGACGACGCCGACGACCTTGCCGTCCTTGATGACTGGGGCGGAGGCATACATACCAATGCTTGCTCGGCCCGGTTCGATGCCCGCGGCGACGTTTCCGGTCGACAGAGCCTTAACGACCATCTTTCGGCGCCCCGTCATGTCATCACCGAATTTATCGGGAGCGTGGAGGCGCGCGACAGCTGAGCCTTTCGCGTCAGCGAAGGTCACGAACTGCAATCCGCCTTCCTTCGAAATACCCGCAAGGCCGGAGCCGTATTTGGCAAGGATCGCTTCCCTCTCCTTGCCAAGAATAAGCTTCGCCGTATCAGGATCGCTCGCCAAAGCCAGGGCGAGCGCTGCGGCGGCTCTTTGCGTGGCGCCCATGTCGGTTTGGATGAGCGACAGGTCGCTACGGGCTCTGCTGTGGAGCGCCTCGTCGTTGGCGATGGATTGCCGATACCAGGCCTGCCCGCCGATGGCGGCGCTCGCAAACAAGACGGCTCCGAAGCCATAGCCCGTCATTTTAACCCAAATAGGTCTGCGGACCTTAACGCTCATCTGCTTCTCGCAAAAGTTATTGGACACGGGATAAATAAATCTAAAGCTTTCAATTTTACTTAATATCGGCGCCGCCATCGAGAGTGAGCGGTATCAGATCCTCAGAAGTTCTCGGAAGCGGACCGTTCCTCAGCGGCAAGTTTCTGTTGCTAGCGACTGACCATTAACCCTGTCAGACGACCACTTGAATGCGATACAAACTGCTCGATCTCTCCATGGAAGCCGCCCACGGCGCGCGAATCTGTCTGCGCTGTCTGTGTCTGCTCTTTCGTGCAATCAAATCGTGCTTGAACGATGGGAAAATGAAGGTGGTGCCGCTCGACAGCTTTGATGATCAGCATCAGTACGCCATGCCGGTTCACCCAGACGGTCCGAGCGCCTTGTTACCAGCCAAGCGCTACGCAAAAGTGAAAGCAGCGGGGCGAGAAGATCCTTTGATCACGCGTATCTTCCGCACGACAATCGCGGCAGGTCTTCCGTGCTGCCGCTGGTCACCAAATTTGCCGTAGTCATAGCGGGAGTTACCACTCGCAAATTTGCTGTCGACACCGAAGAGGCGCAACGCATCGTTGCTTACCGGGCATCACTCGCCTTACTGTTAAAGTTGCTCGATTGCGCGGATTAGGGTTGGCGAATGATGCGGGTTGCGCCACAGGCGCGAGCCGGTGATGCTGGCGATTATGTCTCCTACTCCAGTCAGCGCATTTTCACGGCTGGGGCGGGAAAGACATGCCGTAAAATGCTCTGTAGTTCAGGACTTGGCTTTTTGCGGGAGGCGCCCATATCTCGCACTGAATGAATAGCTTCGGGTTCCAGCGTTGATCGACAAGGCTTCGGCAATCGACACTTCCGGCATGACTGACGGCTTTTTCCAACCGGCGATCTGCCGAAATTGCGGCACCCCGGTTGATGGAAAATTCTGCGCTGCCTGCGGGCAGAAGAAATCAACCCGACTGTGCGCTTCCCACCTGCGCAAGGAAGCCTGGGAAAAAATCCGTTGGTTCGAGGCCGACATGGCTCACTCGGCCCTTCGTGTGGTGACGAGGCCGGGCATTGTGGCGCGGGAATATGTATTCGGGCAGCGCAAGAGCCACACGCATCCCATGAAGCTGCTGCTAGCCTCGATTATCGCATTGCTGCTGGTTATCGCACAGGTAGATTACCTTGGCACCGACGATGCAAGACTAGGCAGAGCCATCGCTCTGGTTCAGGCCTATTCCAAGTGGTCGTTTTCTCTGGGTATCCTGGCCGTGCTGATCGCTTCGAAGGTGGTGTTCTGGTCGCGGCAAGGGTTCAATTTTGTCGAACATCTCGTGCTTGCGGCCTACACTCATTTCGTGATCATTGTCGCCAACATCGTTAACCTGTCGCCTCTGTTGCTGGATTCCAATGTCCAGCTGGTCAAGACGCATCAGTTCTACACAGCCTATTACATGCCTTGGGTGGAGGCGGGGGTAGTATTCGTCGCCTTCGGCCAGTTTTTCGCCATCGATTGGCGACAACAATGGTGGTGGGCGGCGATGGGGGCGGCCTTATTCTACCTCGCCAAGGAGACTCTCTTCCATCTATATGCCCGCGCCGTCATCCGCATTGTCGTGGCCCAGCTTGCCTGACCCAATCAATACATGAAAGGAACGAACCGTGAGAATTTCTCTTCTTTGCGCCGGCTTGGCAGCGGGATCGCTACTCGCGCATCAAGCGGCGGGCGCCGGTTCAACGAGCGGGTGGTCGACTAGCGAAGACAAAGCGATCTGCAATCCGATCTTTTCAAAACTCGACCAGGTTGAGAAAAGCATCCTGATGGCGCAGGCGGTGCTTCCAGGGCAGGCGGCCGGCAAGGAGGCAAAACAGGACCAGCCGAAAGATGCCGATGAAGACCACTTGACGAACCAGCTTTCCGCCATGCTGCAGGCCTGCTCTTACGACGGCAAAGCAATGAAGGTGGATGCCAAGGCGATGAAGACCTCTACGGAGGCCGAAGGCGCCGCCGCCGTCGGCCGCATCATGCGCTATACCGGCCTGCCACAAAATTTCCAGATCATGGAAGGCGACGTACCAAACGCCGCGGCGATCATCGTTATGGGCCAGGATGGGATACCGAAACGCGTCATTGCCTATAACCGGGATTTCATGGGAGCCGTTGCGCGTGCCACCGGAGACAGCGATTGGGCGGGCGCCTCGATACTGGCGCATGAGATTGGCCATCACCTCTCCGGGCATACGTTGATGCCTGGTGGAAGCCAGCCGCCGCTCGAATTGGAGGCGGACAAGTTTTCCGGTTTCGTGCTGTTCAAGATGGGCGCCAGCCTACCGCAGGCGGAAAAGGCGATCGCGACCTTGATCCCAGACGCTGATGGCGCCACCCATCCCGGCCGCAAGAAGCGGCTTGCCGCAGTTGAGGCCGGCTGGCAGCAATCCTGCGAGCAGCAGCGGGAAAAATGCGGGAATGGCATGGTGGTTGCTGCCGCTGGACCGCGAGATCCGGCCGTCCCGAAACAGGTGGAGCCGCAGTCGGTTGTTCAGATCCCTGCCCCAGTGGGGGCCCCGTCGGGAAATACAGCGATGTCTCCAAATGGCGGCGGCGCAATGCCGATGCCGGATATTCCCGGACCGGCAGACATCGATGTTCCGAGCACCAGTAGTAGCGCATCAATCGATTCAGCGTCGATGGTCGACCATGTCCCCAAGCTCGCTGCCGACGCCACTCCATCGAAATTCGATCGATTCGTTTATGACGAGGTTGGCGTGTTTGATCCGCAAGTGAGGGAAAAACTGCAGCGGACTGCCTTCCAGTTTGCGGCCGCGGCCAATGTCGAGATTGTCACCATTGTCGCGAAGGGCTTGCAAGGTCGCGAGCCGGACGAATATGCGCTTGATGTCATGCGGCAGTTGCGGGTCGGCAAACTTGACGTGGGCAACGGTGCCGTTCTGGTTGTCTCTCCGGGCTCAAAACAGGTCGGTGTGGCGCTCGGGGCTGGCCTGCTGGTGCAATACGAAAGTCCCGACGTGTTGAAGGGTAACCTGCAGAGCTTCTTAAAAGTCATTGAAGGGGGCGGAAGGTCGCAATCTGCCAGCTCCCTGATTGCCAACGCCAGTTATCGAATTATGCGCGACACGAAATCCCTGGAGTGGTTCTTGCGCTATGAGGGCCTAGACCAGTTGAATGCGGCAGGTATCAAACAACGGGAGGAGCGTCAGAAGACCGACGCGCCATTCGAGCCCGCTACGGATCCCACGTTCCGGAAGCTGTTGCGGGTGGCCGCGACGGTCATTTCCAAGAATCCCGGCATGGCCGATCGCAAACTGATGGTCAACGAGCCACGCTCGCGCAATGTCGGCGCAGCGGTTCATGTCCGCACAGCGGATGGCAAGGACGTCGTTCTCTACGTAAACCCCAGCGTACCCGCGCTGATGCCCGTGCCGCTTGAGGAGGGCAGACGTTATGCGTTCATCGCGCGCACCACGCCCCTTAAAACTGGTGCCTCGCAACTCGATCTGATCAGCTACGATCGCCTTGATTGATTGCAGGTGGGAGCGCTGGAGGATCTGCCGGCTTGCTGTTGCGCGAGGCTCTGGCCGATACTCGACTAGGCGTGCCGCATCAGCAAGTCATGGACGAGGCACAAGCGTTGATCGCCAGGAAGCGCCGTGCCCGAGCTTGAATGGTCGGAAACGGCTCGAGCCGATCTGCTGGTGATTGTCGACTATTTTTCTGACGACAATCCTGACGCCGCGCAAAGATTAAAAGACGATATCGAGGCTAAAGCCGAGAAGCTCCCAGAGCACCCCCGGCTTTACCGCTCCGGCCGCGTCGAAGGTGCGCGCCGCCTGCACGATGATGCGACTTTTGCCCCCAGGTGCTGAAGCGTCATCAAGCATCACGCCACCCGGCGTGGAATTTCGGTGTCCTCGATGAAGCTACAAATTGGGTCCGACGGGAAATTCGCTCGTCCGCTCCCTCCATATTGACCAGGCGGATGCTCTCGATCAGGCTGGCCCATTCGGCTCTCGGCGGCAGCACGTCCGCATCATCGCTCAGTACGGCTGGAGCCGATCGCCAACAACGCGGCGATCGGTAGAAGGAATGCGTTCAGGCCGCTGCCTTGACTACTGCCTCGTCTTGTCGCTCGGCGCCGGCAGCAGGACGTGTTCGCGCGAGCCGCTTGGAGCCATCAGTTGGGCGAGTACGTCGTCGGCCGAGTGGCTTGAATTTCCAATGCCGGCCTCGCGGAGTTGGCGGTCTAGGTCGCTGCCGTTTTCCAGCGCGGCCAGCTCTGCACCGGCCTCGAGGCGGCCAGCAACAATTTCCTGGCGCTTCTTGATGCGCTCAAGGCTTTCGACGGCGCTGCCGAGGCGCGTATTGATACCGGACTGGCTGTGCGCGATCGCTGACTGAGCGCGAAGCAGCGACTCGTTGGCTTTGACGTTCTCCACTTCACGCTTCATCTGAGTGATGCGCGCTTCAGTATCCTGGATTGTGCGTAGCATTTGTTGCTGACGCGGAAGCAAGCGATCAAGCTCTTCCTGGTCGCGCTGTACCTCGGTGCGGGTATTGGCGATCCGTTGAGCGAGACCCTGTGCAAGATCCGTGCGCCCAGCATTGATCGCCGCGCGAGCGCTGTCGGTATCCTTGACCTCTTTGGCGCGATTTTCTTCAAGCCGGCGCACGACGTTCTTGTTGGATGCCATGATCCCGGCCAAATCGGATCGGGCCTGTCGTAGCGACTGTTCAGCGTCGCGGATCTCCTGATCCAGAATGCGCATTGACTGGCTGTCGGCCGCGGCCTCCGCCACTTCGTTCACACCGCCGCGAATTGCCGTGAAAATCTTTCCCCAGGTGCTCACGCTGCAATCTCCCCGTTCTTCCATTCCTCGATCATGCCAGCGGCATCCACAGCATTGGCCGCCAGGATAGCAACTTCCTCAACGACAGTCTCCGCGGGAGACAGGGCCGATAAGGAGCCGAACAACTCGTACCATTCCTCCCCATCGATGGTGGTGATGCCAAAGCTGGAAAGGGGCACGAACTTGTGGGTCTTCAGCACCATTCGTTCGAAGGCCTCCCGTTTGGGCACGTCCTTGCACGGCACCAGAACAACGCTGGCGAGGATATCGCGTTCGCCGCTGACCGCGACGAAGACGTCGAGATCACCCTTTTCCTTGAGTGTCACGCAGATGACGTCACTCTCTTGGGGCACGGTTACGTCGACATCGCCAAGCGCCGGTGGATCGGCGGCAAACAGGCGCGACAACGCTGTAAGGGTCCAGGTCTCCAAAAATTCCTCCATCAGTTGTAATTTCATACGATATCTGGGCATTCGGGACTGCACTTAAAGATCTGACGCACTAAATAATCCTATCAGGGGTGCATTACATGGGGGACGGCCTGCTTGATGTTTTTCGCTTCATTGATGCGGCGTTTCTATCTCTTGCTCAGCGAGCTAGGCTGGTGGGCCCTTTTGGCGATTTTGGCCGGCCATCTTTTGGCGTCCTACCTGCTCTTCGCAATGGGTGGAGAAAGTGATCTCATCAGGGATCCCATCGGCTTTTTCTACTACTACATGGTGACAGCGACGACGGTTGGGTATGGCGATCTTTCTCCCAAGACCGGGCCGGGGCGCATCATCGCCGCCCTTTTCGTCCTTCCGGGCGGCATCGCCATCTTTACCGCTGTTCTTGGCAAGCTATTGACAGGCATCGGCACGATATGGAGGAACCGCATGCGCGGAATGGGTGATTTTAGCGATCGGTCCGGCCACATCATCGTCGTGGGTTGGCAGGAGGGAACGTATCAGACTCTCAGGTTGCTCAATGCGGAGCGGCAGGTCCGCGAACCGATGAGCGTGCTCATCGCCAAGGACTTGCCGGACAATCCTGCCAGCGACTGTGCCGATTATATCCGTACCGAGCGGCTCGCGGACTCCGACGCCTTGACCAGGGCCGGCGCTGCCAGAGCGCGGGCGATCATCGTGCGCGGTGCTAATGACGACGAGACCCTGGCCGCCGTAGTCATCGCCGAGGACCACGCGCCGAACGCTCATATAGTTGCCTATTTCACGGATGATCGCACGGCCCAAATGGTGAAACAGCGCCGGCCGCGCGTTGAGGCCGTGGGTTCTCTGGCCGAAGAGCTGCTGTCACGGTCCGCCCGCGATCCGGGCTCCTCTGACATCGCCGCGCGGCTGTTATCGGCCGCCTCCACCGACACCGCGTTCTCCCTGCCGGTGCCGACCTTGAAGGCTACGTTGCGTTACGGAGACGTATTCACGAACCTTAGGCGCCGATACAATGTCACTCTGGTCGGCATGCTGAGCCAGGGAAGGATCGACCTCAATTGTGGCGATGCAGCTGTGCTTCGCGGCGGTGAGACACTTTACTACATCAGCGGAATGCGGCTAAATCCCGCTGCCATCGCTTGGGATCGGTTGGGAGACGCGTCATGATCGGCTGGTTCGGCGGGAGCAAGGATGATAAGCGCCTGCCTGAGGAACTCGGTCCCCTCGGCGCCGGCATTGGCGGAGCGCTGGTAATCGACTTCCTTTCGCTTGAAGCCGATACTTTGGGGGGGAGACCGGCCATGCCGCTGCCGCGGAGCGGACCCTTTATCATCGCCGGCTATGGCGAAGCGCGGCTTGAGGCATCGACAGTCCTGTCGCGCTATTATGACGATGAACACCGGATGATTCAGGTGCTGTCCGCTTCGGGCAGGCCGGGGGATGCGGCCGAAGACATCAGCTTCTATCAGCCCTGGGACAGCGTCGTACCCGCCGGTGCGGGCGAATGGAGCCGCTGGACTGGGCCCCAGGGCCTAATCGGCATGCCATCCTACGATGCTGACGGCATCGTCTATCAGCGCTTCTGGGGCGACGGCCCGGACCGCGCTGAACTGGTGCAGTTCGTTGAAGAGGTCGATGACGGAGAGGCACAACGTTCCATCCACCAAACCTGCATGCTGTATTACCGCCCCGTCGGCGCGGCGCGCGAAATGCTGTTGATCAATGTGGAGCGCGATCTCGAACAGGCCCAAAACTCAACAGGTAGCTCGGTGGAATTCCTGATCGGCTACGGCATCGGCCCGGCCGATGTCCGCCGCGTTTGACGGCAAAATCGATACTAAGGAGGAATTTTCAATGCTTGATTATGTGGCGGGTCTGCCCGCCTTCCTGGGATACTTTGTCATTGGCCTCGCCGCCTACGCTGTCTTTGCGGTGATTTACACGCGTCTGACGCCGCAAAAGGAGGTCGAATTGATCCGCGCCGGCAATCTGGCTGCCGTGACCGCTTTCCTCGGCGCCCTGATCGGCTTCAGCTTGCCGCTGGCTTCGGCCGTGGCACATTCCGTCAGCGTCGTGGACTATATCATCTGGGTCGTGATTGGCATTCTGGCGCAGATTCTGGCCTTTTACATTGCAAACTTCACCATGAAGGATTTGCATGAAAAGATATCCTCCGGCGATATCGCTGCCGGCCTTTGGGGGGGCGGCATCGCGCTCGTCATCGGTATTCTCAACGCAGCCTGCATGACCTATTGACGGAGGGCAAGATGCGCAGACGACTGACAGGGCGCAAGACGCCCATTCTTGCCCTCGGCACCATCGCCGCCTCGACGATCGTCCTGTCTGGTTGCGGCGAAGATCCTCCATCGGATGTGATGTTCACGTCCGTCGATCAGTGCGTATCGTCGGGCATGGACCGTCAGGTTTGCCAGGCAAGCTACCAGGACGCGATGCGGGCTCACCTCGCCAACGCTCCGCGTTTTAATGGCAGAACTGCATGCGAGACCGAATTCGGCGCAGGCCAATGCGTCGAACAGCCCGCGAACAGCGTTCCCAGTTCGACTGGCGGAAGTGGCAGCCTTTTCGTGCCGTTCCTGACTGGCTATGTCCTATCGTCGGCAATCAACAATATTGGTGACTATTACAACTATCGGCGACGACAGGAAGAAAGCGGTTACTATTCCGGCTCAACGCCGATTTACCGCAATCGTTCGGGCCAGACCGTGACTACGACGGTCGGTACGGGTGGCAGTCGCAATGATACCGCGATCGCACCGCCACGTCAGAGCACGAAGCCGATCAATGTCAACACTCGCACAGTCGCCCGGCAAGGTTTTGGGGGGCGCTCCTCTTTCGGTTTCGGCGGTTGAGATGAAGCGCATCACCGTTCCGCCGCGCCCCAATTGGGTCGAAAAGGCGCAAGCCGTCGGCTTCGGCTTTCACGAAATGTATGGCGAGCCCTATTGGCTGGACGACGCCGCCTATTCGTTCACGCTTGAAGAAATCGAGACGCGGGTCGAGGAGCCGAGCCAGGAGCTGCACGATATGTGCATCGACCTGGTCGATAATATCGTGAGGAGCGAGGAAGCTCTCGACAGGTTGGTCATTCCGGAAGACTTGCGCGATGCGGTGCAGCGATCCTGGCAGCGCCGTGATCGGCACCTTTATGGCCGGTTCGACCTTGCATACGACGGCAAAGGACCGGCGAAGCTTCTCGAATATAATGCCGACACGCCCACCGGGATATTCGAAGCGGCCTTTTTCCAGTTCAACTGGCTGACGGATCAAATGGCGCTCGGCGTGCTACCTGTCGATGCCGACCAGTTCAACTCTCTTCAGGAAAGCCTCGTCGAGGCTCTCGGGCAATTTCCAAAAGGCCCGATTTTCCACTTTGCTGCCATAACCGACAACGAGGAGGACAGGGGCACGACGGTCTATCTCATGGACTGCGCAGTGCAGGCCGGCCATCTTGTCGAGCTTCTGGATGTCCGTGAGATCGGCATCGATGCGCAGGGCCGCTATACCGATCTTCAGGATCGGGTGATCGACCGTTGCTTCAAGCTTTATCCATGGGAGTTCATGCTTCGGGAACCCTTCGGTCGCGAGCTCCTGCGCTCGGGAGACATCTTTATTGAGCCGGCGTGGAAAGCCGTTCTCTCCAACAAGGGTCTGCTACCCTTGCTCTGGCAGCGCTATCCCAATCATCCCAATCTGCTTCCAAGCTTTTTCGTTGATGATCCTGCAGCTTCGACCTTGAGTGACTATGTGCGCAAGCCATTATTGTCGCGTGAAGGGGAGAATGTGACCATCTTCCGGGATGGAGAGGAGCCGATTACCGCGCCAGGCAATTACGGCGAAGAGGGTTTCATAATTCAGGCATACGCCCCGCTTTTCGAGAGCGAGGGTGGCTTTGCTGTGCTCGGGAGCTGGGTGGTTGGTGACCGCGCCTGTGGCCTTGGCATCCGCGAGGACCGCTCGCGGATCACTGCCAACCTCTCGCGCTTCGTACCGCATGTCATCATTGGTTAGGCCGAGGTGGGATCTCGTTCATTGGCTCCTCGATATCCTTCACCCGACGCCGCAGGCCACGCCTGTGATCGAGGCTCGTCTGACAGGGAAAACTCCTTCTGCTGGTTTGCAAGTCGGCGCCGCGCAGAAGGTTCCGTGAGTGGATGAGATCTGAGGTGCCAGCGATGTTGCCGGCAGAGGAACGAAACGTTCCGCTATGAGTTGAGCGCCGAAATATCTTTAGCGCCGAGCCGTCTTATCTGTGCGTGGCCAATCCAGCGACGGAGGCTCTTAACCATGACCTTCTTTACGATTGTGCCGAGTTTCGGCGCATTCATTCTGAGGGGGTTCGCTATCTTGTTCGGCGGAATCGTCATCGGGATACTAGCAGCGATGGCGGGTGCACCACCGCTTGTCATGCCTGCGATTATGGTTGTAACTCTTGCAGCCTGCCTCTGGACCCTCGTGAGTTGGTTGCGCGGTCGCGCCTGATGCCCGCCGCAGTCTTAGGGGTCAACTTGGTTGGTTTGCAAATTCAGCTTGCGGCCGCAACAACCAAGCGGTTGTGGAAGCGCCAAACATGTGGGAGCGCGTGCGCAAGGCCGGGCGTGAGTTTCATTATATCTGCGACGCCGCACCGAATGCCCAAGTGTCTGGAGATGCATTAAGTCTGGCGAGGCTGGTTGTTCGATTCCCATCAAGGCGACCCCGTCGCGAGGAACATGCACCACCCCGCCCGGGAGGTGCCTGATCATGCAATTCTCGGACGTCCGGTCTTCGGGACCAGCTGTCGGGTTGTTCGCAGCTAGATAGTTTGCCCGCCGCTCGGTTGTTGAGGTCATCATAGCTCGTTTGAGCCTGTGGATTAATCCGAAAAGCTGACTTGTCCATTGCGGGGAATGTGCATTTTATGCTCGATGGCTGGGGGAGAACTAGCCGGGGAAGAGCATTGCGTAGATCAGGGAGTGACCGCGTCGAACTTGAGCAGCAGGTTCGAATGTTCAGCGACGTCATCAACGATATGAAAGCCAGGCAGAGTGGGCGAGGGCACTGTCAGCTGATCGCCGACTACGAGCAGATTGTTGCCGAACTGAAAGAAGCTCTTGCAATGGTGGCGCCGTCCCGCCTGCACTAGGCCGCCGGATCTTTGGATGCGAATTCTGTTCATTTCCAGGAGCAGATCAAGATGCACCGTAAACTGCGCTGCCGGCATGAATTCCTGATTATTCTGCCAGACCGTAGCTCTCGGCTGCCTCATCGCGGATGGATTTGGCTGGCCATGAACCGAGACCCCATGGCGGCGCGACAACCCTTGGCCTGGCCCGCCGCCGCACGTAGGATCTAGCGATATTGGCACCTCAGAAGGGTTTCCTGCACGAGACCATCGGCTTCTTCGGGACGGCTTTCGAATCCGGCAAACGAACGCAGCTGGAATGAGTTTCATGAGATTCGCCGGTTTCCGCCGCTCGCTGTCTTTGACATCGACACTCGCTCCGTGCGGTCTGCCGTCACCTGAGTGCAAAGTCCTCAGCAGGTTGATAAAAAAGCTATGAGCTAGGAACCAATCCTCTTGCGAAAACTTTCTGGTTGGCCTCAACGGCCGAAGAGGGGATGTAATGGTGCCTGATCACTTGAGCGCGACAGAAGTTGAAGCGTGCAGCGCTCCTCGCGTTTTAATCGCTGAAGACGAGATTTTGGTTCGGCTCGATCTTGCCGAGAGCATTCGTGACTTGGGTTGGGAAGTTGTGGAAGTATCTTCGGCTGACGAAGCCATTGAGCTGCTGCGCCATCCTCTGCATTTCGATCTCCTGGTGACCGACATCGAGATGCCGGGCCAGAAGGACGGGCTGGATCTCGCCCGGCATGTGTGCGAGCAATTTCCCGACATGAAGATCGCGATCGTCTCTGGCGCAGCATATCTGGTTGAGCAATCTCAGGATCTCTGCCACCTTGTCATGAGCAAGCCGGCTTCGGATGCCGTTCAACAGCTGTTAGAGTTGATGAAGGTTACCGGTGATGGACCACAGCATCGCTGAAACAATCTTACTGGTCGATAGCAATACGCCCCAGCGAACCACGGTCGCGCAATATCTGCGCGAGTGTGGTTACCGCGTTCTCGAGGCAACAAGTGCCGATGAGGCCCGACAAGCGATCGCACATCATAAAGTGGATATCGTTGTGACGGACGTTAGCCTCAAGGACGACAGCGGCTTTGCGGTGTCATCCTTCGTTCGAAAGCAACAGGCGGAGGTGAAGATCATCTTGACGCACACCGTAGAGAAGACCGCGGCTGTTGCCGGTGATCTATGCGAAGACGGGCCGCTTGACCATCCCTATCATCCTCAACTCTTGGTGGAACGGATTAAGCGACTGAGCCGAAAAGGCGACTAGCCACTCTGGGTCTTCCACGATCTGTCCGCCAGAGGTCGGCTAGCAAGCTGCGACTTTGGGGTCCGTCGCCGCTTTGATCGCAGGCACCTTCGGCCTCCTTGAAGCAAATAGACCCGGAATTGACCTGCTCGATCCGACGCCCTACGAGCCGCCGAGGATCATGCGGGACTTCGGCTTGGGAAAGCCAACACGCTGTCTTATTACCTTCGTCTTAAGGGCGATCGAGAATACCATCGCCCATCAGAGCCAATCAGGAATATGCCGGTGGCCGGCCCTCAAGTGGCGGACGGATCGGGATCACGCCGACATGTTGCACGAGGGCCAATTGCCGAAATCATCCCGTCGACGGCCGAGGCACGAGTTTCGAGATCGGCAGGTAGTCTCGGCAGGCGGATCAAGCATGCATTTCTCTCGAATGTCCGATCACCGATTCGGAATGCAAACGCTTGGACGACGCGAATGATAATCCGACAAACGTGGCTTTGTTGATCGTTGACCCCATGGAACTTCGTCCTCGCCGAAGAGTTTGCGCACCACGAAACCGGGAGGAGCAGTCATGGTCTTGCAATCACTCATCGCCGAAATCACTGGACAGGTGCCGCCGCAGACGAAAAAACTCCTGGGGCAAGTCGCGGCCGGCCGGCTTCTCGTGGTGATTTTTGAGGACACGGCCGGCGCGCTGCGAGTTTGGCAGAATGAACTGCTGAAGATCAACGGCGACGTGCTTCGCGGAATGAATATGTGGGTTGCCTGTGTTCCAGCAGATGGGCAACAGGCCTTGTTGAATGGTCGCCCAACCGACCTTCCGATTGCAGAACTACGTCAAGCGCTTTGCGAGGGAATGTCGGGGGCGTTTCAGGTCGTCCTGTTGAATTCCGACGGCGAGGTTATCCTGAGAGCCAATGGCCCCGTGACCATTGAACAGCTTGCAGATGCGGTGGAGCGAACAGGCTCCTCATCCGGCACCCCCGCTAGCGATATCGGTAGGTTCCCCTAACCCGAAACGACAATGCCGGCGAGCCCACAGTTTTCTCGTGAACCTCTACACTGCCCTTAACCAGCGCAGTCTTGCGGTCAGTGCGAATAGATCACCAGTCGAAAGTGGTTTGCCAAAGAAATATCCTTGCCCGTCCTCGCAACCCAGCGAAGCCAACATCTGCCATTCAGTCCGACTTTCGACGCCTTCAGCCACGAGAGAAAGCCCGAGGCCCGTCGCGAGAGATACGATCGTTTGTAGGACCGCCCAGCTCTGCTGATCGCTCGCCATCTTCTTGATGAAGGTCTGTCAATCTTCAGGGTCGAGTGGAAACCCTGCCAGATAGCTCGAATGAAGAATAACCTGTAGCGAAATCGTCCAGGGCGACCCTTACGCCCATTGCAAAAGACCGCAAGAACGAGCTCCGCACAGTCCTTCTGAAGGAACTCCTGACTTTGAGGGACGGCAACAGCGCATACATCCCCTCCCAGGCGGCCGGCCGAAGCGATAGATGGGTGAGCTAAAAGGCGCTCGGCGACCGCTTGCAGCAGCTTATCGCCCGTATCCCGCCCCTTCCCAAATTCAAGACGCTGAACCTATGAAGGCCGACGGCGGCGACATGTACATCAAACGTCCCGAGGTTCTTGCAAGTTCGTATCTCTTCGAGGCGTCTAACTTAGTTGCCGCCTTTGAGGTTTCGGCTGCCAGGATCAGTCGGTATTTCACTGATTTTTAATTAAAGCCCCCCTAAATTAAGGGGTCCGTATGAAGATGGACTCGCCTGTTCCCTGTTGCAATGAATCTGCATGAAGCGGGAGCC